>NZ_BMDZ01000006.1 GCF_014636235.1 Tistrella bauzanensis | reverse complement strand
TGACCCCGTCTGCGAGGCTGCATAGCCTCATCAACCAGCGACGTCCGCCGAGCCCTTTTCAACATCGGGCGGGACATCCCCTTGCATAGCCCAGCCGGGCCATCATCTCTCCATGGGCGGCCTCGATCCGGGCAACCTGCAGCGGGTCCAGCGCCGTGCGCCACTGGCCGGCGCGGCCGCTGCGGAAGAATGCGGCTGTACCCGCCTGCCCACCGTCGAAACCATGGGCTATCTCCCGCTCCCGCAGGGTGTCGAACCGCGTCATCTCCACGGCGCGCTGTATATCGGCCGCGCCATGTGCGATCCCGGCATAGCGGCTGACCCGGCTCAGCACGGGTGCCGGGTCGGCCAGCATATCCTCGTAACGGACAAGGCAGCAGGGGCGGCCGGGGGCGTCCAGCCAGCTCCGCGCATGCCCGCTCCAGCAGGTCAGGCGCTGTGCGACGGCCAGGGCCGGGCGGCCGGGCGATGGCAGCAGGATGGCGGCCGGGTCGCAGAGCATGGCGACTGCGGCTTCCATGCTCATGCCGGCGAAATGGGCCCAGGATACCGCCACGTCGCGCGGATCGCGGACGACATAGACGCTGCCCAGCGTCACCTCCGGCGGGAACAGCGGCCCCGCCGCCGTATCCAGCCTGGCATCGTGGACCTTCCGGTAAAGCGGCCGCGATGCGGCGGCGGCCATGGCGCGGTAGGCGGCGGGGCGCAGCGCTTCCAGCTCGGCCCGGCTGAAATCGCTGCTTTCTATGTCCAGCGCCTCTTCGATATCCGTCCGATCGCTGGCCGTGGCGGCGAAGCCGACGCGATCCCGTGGCCCGCCCCTGCGGTTCGGCTGCACCAGCTCACGCAAGGCCAGCCGCAGCCAGGTATTGCCGGATTTGGGATAGGAGGCGATCCAGTAGAAGCCGGTCATGTCTCCAACCGCTCCAGGATGCGGGTGATGCTGCGGTCCAGCCCGCCTGGCCCGTGCCCGTGCGCCACGGCCCAGGTGCCGCCCGCCACCGCCGGCAGCAGGCGGCCGGACAGGCCCAGCCGTGCCATCAGTCCGCTGCGATAGACGTCGCGGCCCAGCCAGGCCACCGCCTCCGGGCCGCGCAGGCGGCGCAGCGGCGTGTCGTCCTCGTTGCCGAGGGGATGCAGGTGGAACACCGCCGTGAGCGGCAATGGCTCCGCGCAAAAGGCATCGTCCACCGGCAGGTGGACCTTGTCCAGCATGGCGCGGCTGCGTTCCAGCCCCGCATCCGGAATGTTCAGCCGCACCAGAGTATCGCGCCAGAGCTTCAGTCGGGGAAAGGTCGGCCACACGCGCGGACCGTCGGGGGCTGCAAGGTCCAGCACCGTCACGTCGTCCGCCAGCACGGCATGGCCGCGCTGGCGGAACGCAGCCGCCAGGGTTGACTTGCCCATGCCGGACGGTCCGGCAAACGCGGCGGCCCCCTGACCGATGCGCACGCAACTGGCGTGCAGCGGCAGCAGCCCGCGCCGATAGCAGAGGATGCCGAACACCGTGCTCAGAAGGAAGACACCGATATCGGGCGCCTCCGGCGGCAGAGCCGGATCGACGATCACCCGCCGTCCGGCGGGATCGATCAGATAGCTGGCGACGTCGGGAACCTGGAAGCGGCAGGTGCCGTCGGTGGCGATCTGGAGCAGCGGGCGGTCGACGGCCAGGTCGGCCAGCCGCTCCGGAACCGGCCCCAGCTCGATGACCAGATCCGGCTGCCGCCCATCGCCGGTCCAGGCCAGCAGATCGGGCAGCGGCAGCGCGCTGGCCACCCGCCAGCCACACAGGCTGCGGTTGAAGGGGGCGGGGGCAATATCGGCTCGCATGATGATGCCTACCATAGCGAAGAAGCCCGGCGGCATGCAGAGCCATTCCGGCGTGCGGACATCAGGGCTTGTGACGACACGGCGTTGCCGTTTCCACGATCCCGCCTTGTGGGTGGTCTCGGCAAAGCCGCGCACGGCATCGGTCTTGGTCTCCACTCTTGGCCTTGAACGGCGTGCCGGGGCATCGGGCCGTCAGTAGATCACGTTGCGCAGGAAACGGACGCGGGTGGTGCCGGTGTTCTCGTAAATATAGGGCTGGTTGCTGGCGAAGCTGTGGAAGTCTCCGGCCTCGATGACACGGGCCCCGTCGGCCAGATGCACGGTCAGCCGACCTTCGATGACATAGATCATATCATGCCAGCCATCCCCATCCGGCTCCGAGACATAGCGGTCACCGGCGCCGAGCGACCAGATCCAGAGCTCGGCCGCATGGGTGGCCGGGGCGCCGGCGAGCAGGGTGCCGCGGCTCTCGGGGCTGGTGCCGGCCCAGGCCAGGGCCTGGATGCGGCTGCGATCGGGCAAATCGGCATCGCGCACGAGATCCACGAACAGCACGTTCAGCGCCGCCGCGATCCGGTCGAGGACCGCCAGGCTGACATTGGCATCGCCGCGTTCGATGTTGACCAGCATCCGCCGGCTGACCCCCGACGCCTCGGCCAGCGCCTCCTGGCTGAACCCGGCCGCACGCCGCAGGCGCCGCAGATTGCCCGCGACATGTTCCAGGATCG
Organism: Tistrella bauzanensis; assembly: GCF_014636235.1. Lineage (NCBI taxonomy): Bacteria > Pseudomonadati > Pseudomonadota > Alphaproteobacteria > Geminicoccales > Geminicoccaceae > Tistrella > Tistrella bauzanensis. The sequence continues at coordinate 119,520 of NZ_BMDZ01000006.1, read as the reverse complement.
GCGGTCGCTCGGCCGCGCCGCTATCGGCCTCTTGACTGTGCATTATAGTGCCCATAATCTCCCTCTGCGCCGTATAGTACACCAAACCTGCGCCAGTCTGCGCCAATCCGTTCCTGCCCCCAATCCGTTCCGGAGTGCCCGTCCCATGGCCGCCCCCAAGGTCGCCCAGGCCGCCGGGTCGATCTTGCTGCCCGTCGGGCTGCTGCTGATCGCCATCGCCTCGATCCAGTCCGGCGCCTCGCTGGCCAAGACCCTGTTTCCCGCCATCGGCGCGCAGGGCACGGTGGCGCTGCGGGTGCTGTTCGCGGCGATCCTGCTGATGCTGATCTTCCGTCCGTGGCGGGTGCGGCTGACGACGGTGGGCCTGCGATCGGTGATCGTCTATGGCATCGCGCTGGGCTGCATGAATCTGACCTTCTATATGGCGTTGCGCACGGTGCCGCTGGGCGTGGCGGTGGCGCTGGAATTCACCGGCCCGCTGGCGGTGGCGCTGTTCGGATCGCGCCGGCCGACCGATTTCCTGTGGGTGGGGCTGGCGGTGGCGGGGCTGCTGCTGCTGCTGCCGGTCGGCGGCTTTGCCGCCGGCATCGATCCGGTGGGGGCTGCCTATGCGCTGACCGCAGGGGTGTGCTGGGCGCTCTATATCCTGTTCGGGCAGAAGGCCGGCGCCGTGCACGGCATGCAGACGGCCGCCTGGGGGTCGCTGATCGCGGCCATCGTGGTGCTGCCGATCGGCATTCACCATGCGGGGACGGCGCTGCTGGACCCGGCGATCCTGCCGGTGGCACTGACCGTGGCGGTGCTGTCGACGGCGCTGCCCTATTCGCTGGAAATGATGGCGCTGACCCGCCTGCCGACCCGGACCTTCGGCACGCTGATGAGCGTGGAGCCGGCCTTCGCCGCCCTGTCCGGCCTGCTGTTCATGGGCGAGATGCTGACCCCGCTGCAATGGACGGCGATCGGCGCGATCATCTGCGCATCGGTCGGCACCACGGCCACCGCGCGACGCGCGCCGGCATCGGCCGGCTGACCACCGCTGTTGGCCCGTCTTGTGTAAAGTTTCCGTTGTGACTGTGTAAAGTCGCCCCTGGCCCCCGGCAGGACGTGGTTTTCTGTGATGGTGCGGGATGGTGAGGCCCGCGGCACCGGATCAGCGGGTGGCGGGTTATGAGCAGCATTGGCAGTATCACGCAGTCGGCGATATCGTCCTGGTCCAGCCGCAGCGGCACCAGCCGGTCGAGCGCCGCTGCCGCCTTGGATGACCTGACCGGGTCCGCCAGTTCGACGGCATCGTCGACCACGGCGACCGCCACGTCTCGGGCCGCGACGACGTCGGGAACAGCCGCGGCCTTCGTTCAGCAATTGTCGGACCTGTTGCAATCGGCGCTGCTGAGCCTTCAGGAAGCCGAGGCAGGCAGCCCGGTGCAGGGTGGTCAGGCGGGCCAGGCAGGGGCCGGTGCGGAAGAGATGTTCGCCCGGCTGGATAGCGACAGCGATGGCCTTGTCACCCGTGATGAATTCCTTGCCGGCAAGCCCGATGAGGTGAGCGACGCTCAGGCCGCGGCCTTATGGGACAGCATCGCCGGTGCCGAGGCCGAAAGCCTGACCGAGACCGCCTTTGCCGAGGGGCTTGCGGCAGGTGGTGGTCCCGGTGGGGCCGGTGGTCCGCCGCCGGGCGGGCCGCCGCCCGCTTCATCGGATGATGACGAGGACGAGGACACGCTCACCGGCCTGTATGCGATGCTCGACACCAACGAGGATGGCAAGGTCTCGGCCGAAGAGCTTGCCGCCGGCGGCAAGCAGGCCCTGCAGGCGATCACGGCGGCGCTGTCCGCCTATCGCAATGCCGATGAACAGGCAACAGGCACCGGTACAGGGATCGCCACCGCGACGGCGGTCACCGCCTGAGGCATGGCGCTGCCACCACTCTGACACGGCCCGCTCACGGAACCATCGTCAACCCGCGGCGTTGCGGCTCGTGGGGACTGCAAGACAGCCGGCCACGCGCCAGAAGGCGTTCCGGGCGACCATACAATCGTCTACATTTTGAGCGGCGTCGGACAGGCGCGGCATCGGCACTCCCCGCACACCCCCGCGCGTACCGGCATCGGCCGGATACTCGTTGTGCCGAGGAGACGCCATCTTGCGGACGATCAAGTTCGAAACCATCGCCGGCGACCTGCAGGACGTGTCGGGTGACCTTCTGGAGCCTGCGGGCCGTGGCTTCGCGGGGGTCGAACCGGCACCTGCCGCCCATCCGCGCCTGATCGAGATGAAGCGGCCGGCCACGCCCCGGCCGACCGACGATGATACGGCGCGGCCGGTGCCGCTGGTCGTTGATCTGGACGGCACGTTGGTGGCGTCGGATCTGCTGATCGAATGCGCCTTCGCCACCCTGGGCCGTCGTCCCGCCGCCATCATCGACATCATCGGTGGATTGCGGCGCGGCAAGGCCGATCTGAAACACCGGCTGGCACGGTCGGCCGCGTTCGATCCGGCAGCGCTGCCTTATGATCCGGAAGTTCTGGCACTGGTCCGGCAGGCGCGGGCCGAGGGCCGGCCGGTCTATCTGGCATCGGCCAGCAACGGCTTGCTGGTCGAACGGGTGGCGGCGCATCTGGGTCTGTTCACCGGCTGGTTCGCCTCGGATGCCGACACCAACCTGGCCGGCGCGGTCAAGGCACGGCAGCTTGTCGACGCCTTCGGCGAAAACCGCTTCGATTATGTCGGCAACAGCGCCGATGACCTGCCAGTTTGGCAGGTTGCGCGCCGTTCTATCGCGATACGCGCGCCCCGGCGGGTGGCGGCGCGGCTGTCATCGGCCTGCCCGGATGCCCGGCATCTGCCGGCACAACCGGCCGGCCTGCGTGGCTGGGCGAAGCTGCTGCGGGTGCATCAATACGCCAAGAACGCGCTGGTTTTCCTGCCGCTGCTGGCGGCCCATGTCATCACCTTCGGCGCCATCGGTCAGGCACTCGCCGCCTTCGTCGCCTTCTCGCTCTGCGCATCCAGCGTTTATATCGTCAACGATCTGGTCGACCTTCAGGACGATCGCGCTCACCGGAGCAAGTGCCGGCGGCCGCTGGCCAGCGGTGCGATTCCGCTGTGGCAGGCCATGGCGGCGGCACCGTTCCTGCTGCTGTCCGCCATCGCCGTGGCGGCCAGCGTGTCGTTGCCGTTCCTGGCGGTGCTCGCCGGCTATTTCGTCATCACCACCAGCTATACCTTCGCGCTGAAGCGGATGATGCTGATCGATGTGCTGACGCTGGCGGTGCTGTATCTGGCGCGGGTGATCGGGGGTGCCGTGGCGACCGGCGTGCCGATGTCGAAATGGCTGCTCGGCTTCTGCCTGATGGTGTTTCTGTCGCTGGCCCTGATCAAGCGCTATGTCGAGCTGGCGGCGCGGCGCGATGCCCGGCTGCCCGATTCCAAAAGCCGCGATTATCGCGCCAGCGACCTCGAAATGGTCGCGGCGCTGGCGGCGGCGGCGGGGTTCAATGCCATCGTGGTGTTCGCCGTCTATATCTCGACACCGGCCGCCGGCGCGCTCTACAGCACGCCCGAGGTGCTGTGGCTGGCGATCCCGCTGCTGCTCTATTGGATCGCGCGGGCCCTGATGCTGGCCAGCCGCCGCGAACTGCACGACGACCCGATGGTCTTCGCGCTGAAGGACAGGGTCAGCCTGCTGACCATGGGGGCTGCGGCCCTGCTCGTGGTCGGGGCGCTCTGATCGTGGCGGCACGCGGAGAGGCCGGCTGGCAGGACCGCCGCACGATCTCGCCCCGCTTCCTGCGCTATGTGGCCTTCGCGCTGCTGGCGATGGTGGCCAATCTGGCCGTGCAGGAACTGGTGGTGCGGGGCTGGACCACTGCCCCCCTGCTGGTGGCGATCGCGGCTGGAACTGCGGCCGGGTTTGCGATCAAATACCTGCTCGACAAGCTGTGGGTGTTTGATGACGCCTTCACCGGCTATCGTCAGGAGGCATCGAAGATCGCGCTGTATGGCCTGTTCAGCGTCGGCACCACCGTGATCTTCTGGGCGACCGAGCTGGCGTTCTGGATGATCTGGCAGACGGCGTCTGCCAAGTATGCCGGTGCGGTTCTGGGGCTGGCGCTGGGCTATGTGATCAAGTTCTGCCTGGATCGCCGCTTCGTGTTCAAGGCGGCGCGGTCATGACCGAATTTCATGGCTGGGGCCGTTATCCCCGCCACGACAGCGCGCTGATCAGTCCCTTGGCGCCCGGCGAGGTTGCGTCGCTTTATGATGATGCCGATGGCCGGCCGCGTGCCGGGCTGATCGCCCGTGGCGCCGGCCGCGCCTATGGCGACGCCGCCATCGGCGACAGTGCCACCGTGGTGATGCGCGGCCTGGATCGTATCCGCAGCTTCGACCGCCAGACGGGGCGGGTGACCGTGGAAGCAGGGCTGCTGCTGGCCGATCTGATCGGGGTGGCGATGCCGGCCGGCTGGTTTCCGCCGGTGGTGCCCGGCACCCGCTTCGTGACCATCGGCGGGATGATCGCCGCCGACGTCCATGGCAAGAACCATCATCGCGCGGGCGGTTTCGGCGACCATGTCGAAACGCTGACCCTGGCGCTGCCCGACGGGCAGATGGTGACCTGCGGCCCCGATCACCACCCTGATCTGTTCCGGGCCACCATTGGCGGCATGGGACTGACCGGCATGATCGTCGAGGCCAGCTTCACGCTTGTGCCGATCCAAACCGGCTGGATCAGCCAGCGCACGGTCGTGGCGCCTGATCTCGATCGGGCGCTGGCGGCGCTGCGTGATGCGGCGGAGGCCACCTACAGCGTCGCCTGGATCGATTGTCTGGCACGGGGGGCGGCCCTTGGCCGGTCGCTGGTCTATCTGGGCGAGCATGCGACGCCGGCCGATCTGACGGCGCGGGCGGGGGCTGACCGCTGGCCGCCGGCTGTGGGCGGCCGTTTCACGGTGCCGCTGGATGCGCCGTCGATGATGCTGAACCGGCTGTCGGTGGGGGCGTTCAACGCGCTCTATTACAAACGCGGTGCCCGGGCGGCCGGCCAGGCGATGCTGGTGCCCTGGGACCGGTATTTCTTTCCGCTCGACGGTATCGGCGACTGGAACCGCCTGTATGGCGCACGCGGCTTCGTGCAATATCAATGTGTTCTGCCGATGACTGCGGCCGCAGGAACGCTCGCCGATATCCTGGAACGGGTATCGCGGGCCGGTCACGCCTCGTTTCTGGCGGTGCTGAAGCAACTGGGTCCGGCTCATGGTGATCTGTCGTTTCCGATGGAGGGCGTGACCCTGGCCCTGGATCTGCCGGTGTCGGCACGGGTGCTGGCCCTGCTCAACGACCTGGACCGGCTGGTGGTGGCGGCCGGCGGCCGGCTGTATCTCGCCAAGGATGCCCGCCAGTCTCCCGCCACCTTCGAGGCCGGATATCCCGGTCGCGACCGGCTGCGCCGCCTGCGCCACCAGATCGGCGCCCCGGGGCGGCTGTCCTCGAAACTCTCGACAAGGCTTGGCATATGACCGCGAACGCGCTCAGCAAGACACTGCTCGTGATCGGCGGCAGTTCCGATATCGGCCGGGCGATCGCCAGCCGCTATGCCGTCGCCGGCTGGCAGGTGGTGCTGGCGGTGCGTGACGTGGCGGCGGGCACACGCAACGCCAGCGACATCGCGGCGCGCAGCGGCCGGGCGGTGCCGGTTCACCGGCTGGACATTCTGGAGACCGACCAGTTCGCGGCCATGCTCGACGGGCTGCCGGTCTTGCCGGATACGGTGGTGTGTGTGGTCGGCGACATGGGCGATCAGGCCCGGTCCGAGGCGGATCCCCTGGCTGCTCAGCGGGTGTTGCGGGCGAATTTCGAAGGACCGGCGCTGTTTCTGGGTATGATCGCCGAGCGGTTCGCTGCCCGTGGCACCGGCGCCATCGTCGGGATCAGTTCGGTGGCGGGCGACCGTGGCCGGGCCTCGAATTATATCTATGGCGCGGCAAAGGCCGGGTTCACGGCATTCCTGTCGGGCCTGCGCAACCGGCTGGCCGGCCGGGGCATCCGGGTGGTCACGGTGAAGCCCGGCTTCGTGCGCACCCGGATGACAGAGGGCATGGCGCTGCCCGGCCCGCTGACCGCCGATCCGTCGGAGGTGGGCCGTGCGGTGTTCCGGGCGGCTGAACAGGGCCGGGGTGAGGTGATCTATGTCCGTGGCGTCTGGCGGCCATTGATGATGGTGATCAGGGCCGTTCCTGAGCGGATCTTCAAGCGGATGCAATTGTGACGACACGCGATCTGCCCGGCCCCGGCCCCGGCCCAGACATCGGCCCCGACCATCTGCGCTGGCACACTGTGCTCGCCCGCCCCGGCGTGGTGATCATGCTGGTCTGCGTGGTCGCGGCGCTGGTGCTGGCGGTACCGGGCCAGACCGTGACCAACAAATACGTCAACGACCTGTTCATCTTCCTGGATGGCGTCTGGCGGATCGATCAGGGTCAGGTGCCCAATCGCGATTTCCATACCGCGCTGGGGCCGCTGGTCTATTACATCCCCGCCGCCGGGCGCTGGATCGGCGGCAGCTTCACCAGCGCCATGCCGATCGGGATGGGTCTGCTGCTGCTGGCAATGGCGCCGGTGATCGCCCATGTGCTGGCCTCGCGGCTGCGGCCGGTGCTGGCCATTCCGCTGGGCGTGTTTCTGGTTCTGGTGGTGGCGGTGCCGATCAATCTGGGCGAGGACATCCGCGAGCTGTCGTTCGCCATGTTCTATAACCGGGTGGGCTGGGCGGCGCTGGCGCTGCTGCTGATGCTGTATGTGCCGTCGCGGCAGCCAGCCGGCGACGGCGCGTCTGCCCGTCTGCTGATCTCGGACACCGCATCCGCCACGTTTCTGACCGTGCTGATGCTGTATATCAAGATCAGCTACGCGGTGGTGGCGCTGGCGTTTCTGTGTCTGCTGCTGATCGACCGGCGCCACCGGCTGTGGGCGGCGGCGACCCTGGCCGCCGCCATGCTGGTGGCGATGGCGGTGGAGGCTGTCTGGGGCGGCACCGCGTCGCATCTGCTGGATCTGATGCTGGTCGGGCAGGTCAGTGGCAATATCGACGATGTCGGCAAATATGCCCGGCTTCTGGGCGACAACCTGGCGGATATCGTGGTGTTCGCGGCGGCCGTGATGCTGTCGCTGTGGCGCACCCGCAGCCTGCGCGATCTGGTGTTCTTCGCGGTCTGTCTGGCGGGCGGCATGATGCTGCTCGCTCAGAATTTCCAGGTGCGCGGCATCGTGACCCTTGCCGCCGCGATCGTGGCCGCGGCTGAACTGGCGTGGCGGGTGCCGGCGACCCACCGGCGCGCGCGGCCGGCCTGGACGCTCGCCGCCATTCAGTTGCTGGTGCCGGCGATCCTGCTGCCGCCGATCGTGTTCAACGGCGCCGCCCTTGGCATTCATGCCGGACTTGCGGTGAGCGGACAGGGCGAGGGCTTGCCTCTGCCCAACTATCAGGGCATCCGGATGGTGGCGGCGCGGGATGGCTGGCTGCAGTCGATTTTCGACCGCTATCGGACCAGCATCGCCGATGGCCGCGACATTCTGGACGATCTCGGCGTCACCAGCGATCCGGCGGCCGGCGGCGGGCGGGTGGTGGTGCTCGATTTCGTCAACCCGTTCACCGCCGGCATGGGGCTGGCGCCGCCGCATGGCGACAGCACCTGGCACCACTGGGGGCGCACGATCGACGATCGCCACTACCTGCCGGCCGCGACCATGTTCCGCGATGCCGAGGTCGTGATGGAGCCCAAGGCGCCGATCGAGCGCGGCACCGCCGAGGGTATGCGCCGGATCTATGACGACACCCTGACCAGCCAGTTCCGGCTGGTGCGGGAGACCAGCGAATGGCGGGTGTTCATGCGCCGGTCGTCGATGCCGGGCGGGCCGCCGGTCCCGTCGCCGTGGCCGTCGCCGCCGGCATCGCCGGATCTGCCGCTGATCCTGACGGCCCGCTGATCCGGCCGGCCTGCGCCGACGGCACCCGCTGTCGCCAGCGATCCGCGACCAGTGACCCGAAGCAGATCAGCAACGCCCAGCCATAGACCGAGCCCAGCGTCAACTGGTCCAGCGCCGGGGCGCCCATCCGCGCCAGCACCATCGGCACCGGCACGCACAGCATCAGCCCTGCCAGCCGGATTTCGGGACGGTGCCAGCGGGACAGCAGCAGCGGCAGCAGGAACAGGGTATAGTGGATCCAGCCCAGCGGCGAGGCGAGCAGGGCCGCGAGCAGGGCGAAGCCGCTGGCGCGTTCGATGCCCGGGCGCCGGCGCACTGCCCAGAGCGCCAGCCCCAGCAGCAGCGCGATGCTCAGCGGCATGCCGGCCCAGGGCATGCCGGCGCGAGCGGCAAAGCCCGCGATCGAGGCATTGGTCAGGAACACCGCCCGGCTGCCGTCACCGGCGACCAGAGACAGCCATTGTCCATAGATATCGGGGCCATAGACCAGCAGCGGTACCGCGCTGACCACCGCCGCCGTGATCGCGGCGGCAATCGGCGCCGGGCGATGGCCGGCCAGGAACAGCAGCACCGGCCAGACCAGGACATTCGGCTTCATCGACACCACCAGCCCGATCAGGATGCCGGCGGCGATGTGCTGCCGGCGTTCCAGCAGCAGCCAGGCGGCCACGGCCATGAACACCAGCGGGATATAGATCTGGCCCAGCAGCAGCGTGTCCCAGAAACCTGCCAGCGCGAACACCCACAGCACCGTCAGCGGCGTGGCGCCATACCGGTCGAACAGCAGCAGCACGGTCGCTACATAGATGGCGATGCTGATCATCCGCCAGACCCGGAATGTCTGATGGACATCGCCGCCGTCGAATAGCTGGAACAGCAGGGCCGAGATCGGCGGATTGAGGTTGGGGTTCCACATGTCGAAGCCTGCGATCGACACGTGGAAGGTGAGTTCGTGAATGCCATAGGGGTCGAGCCCCTGGGCGGCCGCGCGGCCCGAGGCCACGAACGAGCCGAAATCCCACAGCAGATCGCCAGGCAGGGTGCGGAGGAATTCCCCGCCGATGACCCAGACGAGGATAAGGGCCACCAGCAGCCGCAGCGGCCAGTCGGTCATGGTCCGGACCATCGTCATCCTTCCGGCAAAACAGCATCCACCCGCACAGCAACATCCTGAACCGGCAAAGCGTTCCCCGGTTTCCCTTGTCGGGGCCGGTCGCCGCTGCCACCCTGCGTCGGACAAAATTTAAAATGATCTCAGATGGAGGGACGCACAGATGGCGGACACGACGGCGACGACGACGTTGGAGGGCGTGGAACTGCGCTCCAAGGTGACATCGGATGGCCGGATCGAGGTGTCGCTGATCCGGGTCGACGTGCCCGAGCCCGCCGCCGACGAGGTGGTGGTGCGGATCGAGGCGACGCCGATCAACCCGTCGGATCTGGGCCTGCTGCTGGGCCCGGCCGATCTTGACACCATCGCGACCGGCGGCACCGCCGATCTGCCGGCGATCAGTGCCGCGATCCCGCCCGCGGCCATGAAGGCGATGGCCGGGCGGCTGAACCAGTCGCTGCCGGTGGGCAATGAAGGCGCCGGGGTGGTGATCAAGGCCGGCGCCGATGCGGGCCATCTGCTGGGCCGGACAGTGGCGATGATCGGCGGCGCCATGTATGCCCGCTATCGCGTGATCAAGGCCGCCGACTGCCTGCTGCTGCCGGACGATGCCAGCCCCGCCGATGGCGCATCCTGCTTCGTCAATCCGCTGACGGCGCTGGGCATGGTCGAAACCATGCGCCGCGAGGGCCACACCGCCCTGGTCCATACCGCCGCCGCATCCAATCTGGGCCAGATGCTGAACCGGATCTGCCTGAAGGACGGCATCGGTCTGGTGAACATCGTCCGCAACGCCGAACAGGTGGCGCTGCTTCGCGGGATGGGTGCCGCCCATGTGCTCGACAGCACCAGCCCCGATTTCGCCGACCGTCTGACCGAGGCGCTGATCGAGGCCGGCGCCACCATCGGCTTCGATGCCATCGGCGGCGGCAGGCTGGCCGGCCAGATCCTGTCGGCGATGGAAGCGGCGATCGCGGCACGGGCCACCGGCAGCTACAGCCGCTATGGCTCGTCGGTGCACAAGCAGGTCTATCTGTATGGCGCGCTCGATACCCGCCCGGTCGAAATCCAGCGCAATATCGGCATGGCCTGGGGGGTGGGCGGCTGGCTGCTGTTCCCGTTCCTGCAACGGGTGGGGCCTGAGGTGGCCGGGCGTCTGCGCGCACGGGTGGCGGCGGAGCTGAAGACCACCTTCGCCAGCCATTACACCGCCGAAATCTCGCTGGCCGAGGTGCTGAAGCCCGAGGTGATCGCCGGCTACAGCAAGCGGGCGACGGGTGCCAAATACCTGATCAACCCGAACAAGGGCCTCTGACACGGAGCGCCCCGGATCTATCCCCGGGCGATCAGATGCAGGAACGACCCCGCGACCCGGCCGTGGCACAGCCCGGCCGCGGCCGCGGGCTCGCCCAGGGCGTCGGTGACCGCCCGCCACAGCGGCGGACCATCCTCGGCGGTGATGCTGGCATAGTGGAATTCGTGGCCGCGATAGCCCTGGCCCGCCTGCCCCAGCGGGCCATCGCCGGCCAGCCGGGCGCGGCGATAGCCAAGATGCAGCCGGCGGCGGGCGAAGCTGGTGTCGAGCGCCAGCAATCCGGCCATCGGCCAGTCGCGGCCATCGGCGTCGGTCAGGCCCCGCCCCAGCGCCATATAGCCACCGCATTCGCCGAAGATCACCGCGCCGCGCTGCGCCGCGGCCCGCAGGCCCGCCACCCAGCCATCGGGCCGCGCCCCCATGGCGGCCAGAACGGGGGCATGCAGTTCCGGATAGCCGCCGGGCAGCCAGACCGCATCGGCGTCCCTGTCTGGCGCCTCGCCGGCCAGGGGTGAGAACGGCAGTATTTGTGCGCCGGCATCGTGCCAGTCCTCCAGAATATGCGGATAGGCGAAGGCGAAGGCGTGGTCGCGGGCCACCGCGATCCGCTGGCCCAGCGGCGGCACGGCCGGTGTCGCGGGGCTGGCCGTCAGCCGGGGGCCGGTCGCGGCCCGCCGTGCCAGGGCCGCGATACCGTCGAGATCCAGATGAGCGGCCACCAGATCGCCCAGCCGGTCGAGCAGGGCATCGAGCCCGCCGGTCTCACGCGCCTGAACCAGTCCCAGATGCCGCGAGGGCAGGGCGATATCGGCCTGGCGGGGCACGAAGCCGAAGGCCGGCACCCCGGCTTCGACGGCGGCTGCGGTCAGGCTGCGGATATGGCCGGCACCGCCACAGCGGTTGAACACGACGCCGGCCAGATCGATGCGCGTGTCGAAACTGCGGAACCCATGGATCAGGGCGGCGGCGGAGCGGGCCTGCGCCGAACCGTCGACCACCAGCAGCACCGGCAGCCCGAACAGTGCCGCCAGGGCCGCGGCCGAGCCGTCACCGCCAGCCCCTGGCGCCGGCGCGCCGTCGAACAGCCCCATCACGCCCTCGATCAGCAGCAGGCCGGCATCGCCACGGCTGTCGATCATCCGCGCCAGCCGGTCGGGTGTCATCGCCCAGCCGTCCAGATTGACCGATGGCCGGCCGGATGCCGCCTCGTGAAAGGCCGGGTCGATGTAATCGGGGCCGATCTTGGCCGCCGCCGGCCGCCGGCCGGCGCGGGTGAAGGCGCGCAGCAACCCCAGTGTCATCGTGGTCTTGCCGCCCGAGGATGACGGCGCCGCGATGATCAGCGCTGACGGCCCGGTCACGCCTCTCCCGGTCACGACCCGGTCTTCTTCTGGCCATGGCGGGTGCCCAGTGGGTCGGCTGTCAGAGCCCGGCCGTCGAGCGCGCCCAGCCAGTCCAGCGCCGCCCGCAGCCGCACCACCGGCCCCATCACCACGATCGCCGGCGCCTCGATGCCTGATGCCGCGACATCGGCCTCGGCCCGGCTGACCGTGGTTTCCAGCACCCGTTGCGCCGGGGTGGTGGCGCGCGCGATCACCGCCACCGGCTCGTCCGGGTCGCGACCGCCGGCCATCAGCCGGGTGGCGATCTCGCCCAGATGTTTCAGTCCCATATAGAGCACGATCACCGGCGAGCCCTTGGCCAGCGCCTCCCACTCGATATTGCCGGTGACGCCGCCGGTGGTGTCGTGGCCGGTGATGAAGCTGACCACGTGGTTGGTGTCGCGATGGGTGACCGGGATGCCGGCATAGGCCGAGCCACCGATGCCGGCGGTGACGCCGGGAATGACCCGGAACGGGATACCGGCCTCGACCAGCGCCAGACCTTCCTCGCCGCCCCGGCCGAACACGAAAGGGTCGCCGCCCTTCAACCTGAGAACCCGCTTGCCCTGGCGGGCCAGATCGATGATCCGCAGCGTGATATCGGCCTGTTTCGGCGACGGGCGGCCGCCGCGCTTGCCGGCATATTCCAATTGCGCGTCGGGGCCGGCCAGCGCCAGGATGCGTTCGTCGACCAGCGCGTCATAGACCACGACATCGGCCGAGGCCAGCGCATGGGCGGCACCCAGCGTCAACAGCGCCGGATCGCCCGGCCCGGCGCCGACCAGCCACACCCAGCCGGGTTGAAATATGGGCAGGCCCAGGAAACCGGGCAGGGTGACGCTGGTCCGGGTCGCCTCGCTCATGCTGCCTGTCTCCTGTCGCTGACGGTGGAAAGATATCGTCCCGGTCTTGTCCCGGCTGGGGCTTTCCGGGGGTCGGGCTGCAATGGTATCGTCCGGCCATGAGCGATGCACCGTCCGACGCAGTCCCTGTCGATCAGTCCGACGCACCGACCGGAACGCCGGTTGAGGCGCCGGCCGGTGGCGGCCGCAAACCCGAAGGGGTGTTGCGTCGCGGTTGGACGACCGGCGCCTGTGCCACAGCCGCCACGGCCGCCGCTTTTACCACATTGGCCACCGGCCGGTTTCCCGACAGTGTCCAGATCGCTCTGCCCAAAGGCGAGCAGCCGGTCTTCACCCTGGCCGAGCGCCGGGTGGAGCCGGGCGGCGCCATCACCGCCGGCATCGTCAAGGATGCCGGCGACGATCCGGATGTCACTCATGGCGCGCTGATCCTGGCGACGGTCGCACTGGCGGCCCCCGGCAGCGGCGTGGTGTTTCGCGCCGGAGCGGGGGTCGGCACCGTCACCCGCCCCGGACTGCCGGTGCCGGTGGGAGAGCCCGCGATCAACCCGGTGCCGCGCCGGCTGATGACCGAGACCATCACCCGGCTGGCGGGGCTGTTCGGCCATCCGGGCGATGTCACGATCACGATTTCGGTGCCCGGCGGTGCCGCCCTGGCCGAGCGCACCTGGAACCCGCGCCTGGGCATTCTGGGCGGCATCTCGATTCTGGGCACCACCGGTGTGGTCGTGCCCTATTCCTGCGCGGCCTGGATCCATTCCATTCACCGGGGCGTCGATGTGGCGCGCGCCGCCGGTCTGGCCCGGGTCGCCGGCTGCACCGGCTCGACCTCCGAGGCGATGCTGCGCCGCCTGCTGCCCGATCTGCCCGATCATGCGCTGATCGACATGGGCGATTTCGCCGGCGCGCTCGCCAAATATCTCCGCGCCCATCCGGTGCCGCATCTGGTGGTGGCGGGCGGTTTCGCCAAGCTCGTCAAGCTGGCGCAAGGCGCGCTGGACCTGCATTCCTCGCGCTCGACGGTCGATTTCGGCCGGCTCGCGGCCGCCGCCGCCGGCATCGGCGCCAATGCGGCGCTGGTATCGGCGATTGCCCGCGCCAACACCGCCAAACAGGCGCTCGACATGGCCGTGGCGGCAGGCCTGCCGCTGGCCGAGGCCGTTGCCAGAGATGCGCGGGCAACCCTGGTCGCGGCGCTCGATCCGGCACCGGTCATGGTCGATGTAGTGGTGGCCGACCGGCTGGGCAAGCCGATGGCCGCCACCGATCCGGTTCTGCTCGGGGCGGCATGACATGGCGATCGGCACGCCCCTGAAGCTGCTGATCCTGGGCGGCACCGCCGAGGCGCGGGCGCTGGCCGAGGCCGCGACCGGCGCCGGCCACGATGTCTGGACCTCGCTTGCCGGTGTCACCGATGAACCGCGCCGGCCGGCCGGGCGGCTGTTGAGCGGCGCGCTTGGCGGCATCGACGGGTTGACCCGGTTGTTGCAGGCGGAAGGCTTCGACCGGCTGATCGATGCCACCCACCCCTTCGCCGAAACCATGTCGGGCCATGCGGTCGAGGCCGCGCGGCGGGCGGCGGTGCCACGGCTGGTGCTGCGCCGGCCGCCCTGGACCGCCGGGATCGGCGATCGCTGGTATGGTGTCGCCGATCTGGCCGAGGCGCTGGAGACCCTGCCGCGGGCGGCGGCGCCCGAGGATGGCCGCGTGTTCGTGGCCACCGGCCGGCGTGGGCTTAACCTGCTCACCCGGCGCCCGGAATACGGCTTCGTGGTGCGGACGATCGAGCCGGTGACCGTGGTGCCGCCGGCCGTCGACATCCGCTTCGTGCGTGATCGCGGGCCGTTTGACATCGCCGCCGAACGTCGGTTCTTTGCCGACCACGTCGTCTCCGCCGTGATCGCCAAGAATGCCGGCGGCACGGGGGCCATGGCCAAGATCGATGTCGCGCGGGAATGCCGCATCGCCGTCCTCATGATCGACCGGCCGCCGGTGCCCGACGGCCCGCTGGCGGCGGATGTCGCCGCCGCCATGGACTGGATCGGTCTGCCCGCCGAGCCGGCCTGAACTGCCGCCGAGCCGGCCTGAGCGACCTCACGTCCAGGCCGTATCGGCCTGTGTCAGCCGACCATCAGCGCCACACCGGCCAGCGCGATGCCGGCGCCGACCGCACGCTCAAGCTTCGCGACCTGGGCCTTGCGCATGCCCATGGCCAGTGCGATGCCGGCCAGATGCAGCAGGGCGGTCGCGGCCACGAAGCCCAGCGCATACAGTGCCGCCGATCCGCCGGCCGCCATCTCGGTGCCATGGGCATGGCCGTGGAACAGCGCGAAGACACCGGCGATGGCGGCGGCGGCCACCGGGTTCGGCCTGAAGGCGAAGGCGATCATCAGCCCGAAGACCACGATCGAGGCGGTGATGCCAAGCTCGACACCCGGCAGGCCGATGCCGGCCATGCCCAGCGCGCCGCCGGCGATCATCAGCGCAATGAAGCCCAGCGGTGCCGCCCAGATCATGCGGCCGCCGGTCTGGCCGGCCCAGAAGCCGACCGCGAGCATGGCCAGCACGTGATCGAGCCCGCCGATCGGATGGGCGAAACCGCTCATGAAGCCCGCGACCTCATGGCCGGTATGGGCGAAGGCCGGGCTGGCCAGGAGCAGGGCAGTGGCTGCGGTCGCAAGCGTGGTGGGCAGAAGGCGTCGGAACATGGGTACGGTCTCCGTCGTCGGGACGTCTGGCGTCGTGGATGTGAACGATAAGAACGGGCAGTTGGGGGCAGTGCGGGTCAGCCGGGGTCGGCGGTCACCACTCCGACGCGGGGGACGGCGTCTGTGTCGGCATCCGTGCGGCCGGCCGCGGGCGCCGGTCTGGCGCGTCGGGGCGCGGTCCGCTTCGGGCGCAACACATGCGCATGTCCAGGATCATAAAGCGCACTGTCGGCGAAGTCGCCGGGTGCGAAGACGTGGCCCACCAGCACCAGCGCCGTGCGGGTGATCTTGGCGGCGCGGACCTTGGCCGCGATATCGGCCAGCGTGCCGCGAATGATCATCTGATCGGGCCAACTGGCGCGATAGACCACCACCACCGGGCAGTCGTCACCGTAATGGGGGCCCAGTGTCCGGTGGATCTGGGGCAGGAAACGGATCGACAGATGGATGGCGAGCGTTGCCCGCGATCGGCCCAGTTCCTCAAGCGTCTCGCCCTCGGGCATCGGTGATGAGGCATGGCCAGTGCGGGTGACGATGATGGTCTGCGAGATGCCGGGCAGGGTCAGCTCGCTTTGCAGCGCCGCTGCCGCCGCCGCGAAGGCCGGCACGCCGGGGGTGACGTCGAAGGGAATGCCCAGCGCCCGCAGCCGGCGCATCTGTTCGGCCGTGGCGCCATAGATCGACGGATCGCCGGAATGGACCCGCGCCACGTCGTGGCCCTGGTCATGGGCCTGGCGCATTTCCTCGACGATCTCGTCGAGCGTCAGTGGCGCGGTGTCGATGATCCGCGCGCCCGTGGGCGCATAGTCGATCACCTCACGCGGGACCAGCGAGCCCGCGTAAAGGCAGACCGGGGCGCGCGCGATCAGGTCGCGGCCGCGCAGGGTGATCAGGTCGGGCGCGCCCGGCCCGGCGCCGATGAAATGAACCGTCATGCCACCTCCTCGCCGCGGCTGCCATAGCCGCGGGGTGTATAGACCCGCACCCCCTGACCCAGATCGAGCCGGCGGGTGCCGCGCGCGCCGACCATCACCAGGGTCAGCATGTCGACGGCGTCGACATCCAGGCTTCCAAGCTCGATCACCGTCACCGTCTCGTCGGGTCGGCCCAGATTGCGGGCCAGGATCACCGGCGTTGCCGGGCCGCGCGCGGCCAGCAGAATTTCGCGTGCCCGAGCCAGTTGGTGGCGGCGGCGGCGCGAGACCGGGTTGTAGAACGCGACCACGAAGTCGCCATCGGCGGCGGCCTGCACACGGCGCTCGATCACCGGCCAGGGGGTCATCAGGTCCGATAGCGAGATGGCGCAGAAATCATGGCCGAGCGGCGCGCCGGCGCGCGCCGCCGCCGCCTGCAGGGCCGAGATGCCGGGCGAGACCTGCACCCGCACCCGCGACCACAGCGGACGCGGACCGCCCTGATCCTGGCCACGCTCGATCAGTTCATAGACCAGGGCCGCCATGGCATAGATCCCGGCATCGCCCGAACAGACCAGGGCGACCTGGCGCCCTTCGGCCGCGAGGTCGAGCGCGCAGGCGACCCGGCGCTCCTCCTCGCCCAGCTCATAGCCATGGCGGCGCTTGCCTGCCGCGGCCGGCCCCAGCAGATCCAGATACAGGCCATAGCCGACCAGATCGGTCGATGCGGCGACCATGCGGTCCACTTCGGGCGTGCGCCAGTCGGCGCGGCCGGGGCCGATGCCCACCACATACAACATCCCCGGCGCCCGGCCGGTGTGGTCGACATCGATCGGCGCCGGTGCCAGCGCCACGGCACAGGTCGCCCGCGCCGATCTGCGCTTGGCCACGATCAGTCGGCCATCGGGGCCGGCGGCGGCCAGGGCCGCCGCCTCGGCCACACCGGCCACCCCCACCGTGGCCCGCACATAGTCGGAGGGGGTTTCCAGCCGCGGGGTTTCCTCCGCCAGCCGTGTCGCCGGATAGATCCGGACCGGAAGGCCAAGGGCGTCGGCGGCGGCGGCGATACCGGCCTCGTCGGCCTTGATGTCGATGGTGGCGATCAGTGCGACCGCCTCGGGCGCCAGTCCGGCATCGGCCAGTGTGTCATCGATCAACTGGCTGATTTCGGCAGCCGGCGCGCCGCGATCTGATCCGATGCCGACCGCGAGGCTTCGCGGATGATAGAGCAAGCCGCCGTTCGGGGGCACATCGCGCCGATGGCTGGTCACCACCGATACGGCGCCGTCGGGCGCCCGGGGTAGATGGGAAAGCCAGTCGGGCAGGGCGGTGCCGGACCGGATGGCTGCCCCGGCGACCAAGGCGGCCATTGCCGGCTTCGGGTCGCAGGCCGCAGCCAGTCGCCAGCCCGCCGGCGGATCGTCGAGCGCCACGCCGAAGCGCAGATCGCCGGCGGTGGTGATGGCCGCGATCGCATCGATGGCACCGGCGATCCGCCGCGCCAGATCATTCGCGCCATGATGGCCGCCCAGCAGCGGCACCACCACGCTGGCATCTTCCGCCACCGCCAGCACCGGCGGTTCTGTGGCCTTCGTGGCCAGCACCGGCGCCAGCATCCGGATCAACGCGCCGGCGGCGGCGATGCCGATCACCGGCCGGCCAGCCAGGAACAGTGCCCGCAGGCCATCGGCCACCGGCTCAAGCGGCACCACCTCAATGCGCTCGGCCACATCCAGCCGGGCATGGGGGCCGGTGATCACGGCGCCGGGCAGCAGCGCCGCCAACCGTCGGGCCAGCGGCAGCGCCGATGGCCCGAGGATCAGGATGGCGGGGGTCATGTCGGTCATCGGGTCGCCTCGCCGCGTCGGTGAACCAGGATCAGGCTGAAATAGGGTGCCGTGTCATCGGCCAGCATCGACAGCTTCAGGATGCGTTCCTCCGGCCGGGTCGCGCGTTCCACATACCAGGCGTGGTCGGCAAGACCCGCCGCCGCCAGCACCCGGCGCAGCTTGGGCAGATGGCGGCCGATCTTCAGAAACGCGGCACCATCGGCCGCGTCCAGCCGGCGGGCCAGTTCGGCTTCGGGCAGGGTCGCCGGGATGATCGCCAGGCTGTCGGTGCGCGCCGCCAGCGGCAGCACCAGCCGGGCGGCGGCGGCGGTCATCGAGGTGATGCCCGGTACCACCTCCACCCGGAAGCGCCCCGACAGCCGGGCCGCCAGATACATGAACGAGCCGAAGGTGAGCGGGTCGCCCTCGCACAGCACGCCGACATCGTGGCCCTCGGCCAGATGCCCGGCGATCCGGGCCGCGCCGGCATCATAGGCGGCGGCACCGGCGGCGCGGTCCTCGCGCATCGGCATCGCGATCGCGATCAGCGTGGCATCGGTGCGGATCAGCTCACCGGCGATGCCACGGGCGAGTCCGGCCCCCGAAGGCGCCGCCTCGCCGCCGGTTTCAGGCGTCTCTGCGTGGATATGTGCGATCACCGGCAGATGGCCCAGCAGCCGGGCCGCCTTCAGCGTGATCAACTCGGGGTCGCCCGGCCCCATGCCCAGCCCGATCAGCCGGCCGGCGGCGGCATCGCCGATCCGCGCCGCCATCAGCGTTTCCTCCAGGCATATTGAGTGACCGGCATGGCGGCACGCCAGCCCATATGCGGCCCCACCGGCACCGCGCGCGCGGCCTGAACGCGGATCAGGTCGCCGCCATGGCGATGATGAGCATCGGCCAATGCCGCCTCGCCCGAGAGCGTGACCGCGTTGGCGACCAGTCGCCCGCCTGGGATCAGGCGATCCATCAACAGCGCGATCAGGCCATCTTGTGCCACGGCGCCACCTAGAAAGATCGCATCCGGTGCCGGCAGTTCGTCCAGCACCGCTGGTGCCGATCCCTCGATCACCGTCAGCGCCGGCACGCCCAGCGCCTCGGCATTGCCGCGGATGCGGGCCGCCCGGTCTGCGCGGGGCTCGACCGCGATCGCCCGGGCGGTGGCCTCGGCGCGCAGCCATTCGATGCCGATCGATCCATTGCCGGCGCCGATGTCCCACAGCAGCGCGCGCGGCGCCGGCATCAGGCGGGCCAGGGTGATCGCCCGCATTTCGCGTTTGGTCAACTGGCCGTCATGATCGAAGGCGTCGTCATCCAGCCCCGGCACGGTCGGGTGCCAATCGGTCGCGGCATCGGCCGCAAGTGTCACCGCCACCGTGTTCAGGTCGGCGGTGGTGGCATCGCCCCAATCGGTGGCGCGGGTCTGGCGGATGGTCTCATGCGGGCCGCCCAGGCAGGCGAGCACGGTCATCCGGCTGGCACCGAAGCCGCGTTCGGCAAGCCGGCCGGCGATCGCCGCCGGGGCAGCACCGTCGTCGGTATATATAATGAGCTGCGCGCCCGGCTGGAGATGCCGGTCGAGCAGCGCCAGGGGCCGGCCATGCAGGGTGATCAGCCGCACATCCGGCAGCGACCAGCCCAGCCGCGCGCAGACCAGGCTGGCGGCCGAGGGTGCCGGATGCACTGTCAGCGCATCGGCGCCGAACCAGCGTGCCAGCGTGGTGCCGATGCCCCAGCAGAACGGGTCGCCGCTGGCCAGAACCACCAGATCATGGCCGCGCGCCGCCTCGATCACCGGCCGCAGGGCCTTGAGCGGGCTGGGCCAGGCATGTTTCGGGCGGGTATCGCCGGCCGGCAGCATCGCCAGATGACGGTCGCCGCCGATCAGGATGTCGGCCGCATCGACGCATGCGCGTGCCTGCGCCCCGAGACCGCCAAGCCCGTCCTCGCCGATGCCGACCACCGTGATCCAGGGGGCGGTGCCTGCCCTCATGGTGTCCATCACGGCGCCTCCTCATTCGGCGCGGCAATGGCGTTCACCGCCGCCGAGGCCATGGCGCTGCCACCCATCCGGCCGGGCAGGGTGAGGCAGGGGATGGCGAGCCCGGCATCGAGCAGCGCCTGCTTGCTTTCCGCCGCACCGACGAAGCCCACCGGAAAGGCCAGGATCGCCGCCGGGCGCGGGCCGCCGGCCGCGATGATCTCGATCAGCCGGAACAGGGCTGTCGGCGCGTTGCCGATCGCGATCACCGCGCCGGCGATCTGGTCACCCAGCGCATCGATCGCGGCCGCCGACCGGGTGGTGCCATTGGCGGCGGCCAGCCGGTCGGTCCGGGGGTCGTCGAGCCCGCAGAGCACGGCGTTGCCGGCGGGCAGGCGGCGGCGGATCACGCCCGACGCCACCATCCGGCAATCGGCGATCACCGGCGCGCCGCCGGCCAGGGCCGCGCGGCCGGCCGTGGCGACATCGCCCTGAAACGCCAGCCGGCCTGCGACATCGACCATGCCGCAGGCATGCACCACCCGGATCGCCACACCATGCAGGGTGTCGGGCAGATGGCCCAGCGGTGCTTCGGCCCGGATGATCGCGAACGATCGGGCATAGATCGCGGCCGGGTCGCGGTCATAGGCCGGGTCGCGGTCATAGGTTGGGGTTGCGGCCTCGTTCAGAGCCAGCGGCGCCGTCATCCCCGGGCCGCCTTCAGGCTGACAGGGCCCAGCGGATGGTCGGCATGGGGGTAGGGATGGTGATGATGGCCGTGGTCATGCCCATGCCCATGCGCGTGGTCATGGCTGTGGTCGTGCCCGTGCCCGTGCCCGTGATCATGACCGTGATCATGACCATGATCATGGTCGTGATCATGATGTGCGGCGTCATGGCCGGCCTCGGCCGGGGCGGGTGCGCCGGTGCCGATGCCCTCGACATGATGGTGATGGCTTTCCTGCGGCAGCCCGCGTTCGGCTTCGAAACCCAGCACCTGCACCCGGTATTTGCAGAGCTGGCAGTTCATGTTGCCGGTGCCGTGCACGATCTCCTGCACCCGGTCGACCATGGTCTCGATCACCTGGGGGTGGTCGCGCAGATAGCCGGCCTTCACGAATTCGATCTCGGGGAAATCGGCCGCGACCCGGTCGACGGCGTCATAGATCCGCTTGACCAGAATGCCGGTGAACAGGAAATAGGGGAACACCACGATCCGCCGGAAACCCAGCCGTACCGCATGGCGCAGACCCGGTTCGGTTAGCGGGAAGGTGACGCCGGAATAGGCGGTCTCGGCCCAGCCCAGGCCCAGCCCTTCCCACAGCATCCGGCTGACCTTGGCGACATTGGAATTGGCGTCGGGGTCCGAGGCGCCGCGCCCCACCACCACCAGCAGGGTATCGTGCCGCGACACTGCATCACCGGCCGTGCGCGCGGCATCGGCGCGGGCGATGGCGCTGTCGACGCGCTCGCCCGCCGCGCGCAGCATCCGCGGATCGATGCCCAGCTCGCGACCATAGCGGATGGTGAAGCCGGGATCGGCCCGGCCCTGGGCCATCTCACCGCCGGCGCGCACGCTGGTCTGATAGGTGTTCAGGACCGACGGAATGTCGTTCTTGGCGTGGCCGGCCGCGAACAGCATCCCCGGCACCGCCAGCACCTCGCGCACACCTTGGGCGCGCAGCCGGTCCAGTCCGTCGCGGATGATGGGCCTGGCGAATTCCAGATAGCCGTACTCGACCGGCACCGATGTGAAGCGGCGACGCAGCGCGATCGCAAGCTCAGCGAATTCGTCGACCGCGCCCTGATCGCGGCTGCCATGGCCGCAGATCATGATCCCCTGCCCGTCACCCAGTCCGAACATCGCCTTGCATCCTCCGGTCTCACACGATCCGGGCATCCGGCATCGGGCGGGCGGGGTGGAAGGCGACAGAGCGCGTCGGGGGCGCGGGCGGCGCGGCTGTCCCGCCGGGGCATCCGCTCTCTATATAAGAGAGAGTGGCGCCAAGCGATCCGCGACGATCGGCATCCCACGCGGGCTTCCGTCAGGATCCGCCCGTCCGCCGGCGCTGGTTGGCCCGGCGAAGCCCCGTCGCGACTGGCGTCCCGGGGCGTGGTGGCCGGTTCCGCTGTCATGCGGGCCGGCCTTCATCTCCGATCACCATGCGTCAACCGCGTCTGGGATGCAACAGCCGGCCGCTCTTCAATCACCGCGCAAGTAATATGTGCGGTGCACCTACACTGTGGCGGGTCTGAGAGGCGGAATTCGTCCTCGGCATGGGCTCCATGATCCCTTCCGGGTTGCAGGGCCGGGGGTGCGACCCCATGGCACCGTGTGCCCCGGCGGGCGGCTGCCGGAAATGCGAGTGCTTGAAAGTCAATGGGTTAGCCTGGCCAATCCCTTGTAAAGCAAGGGGTTTTCATTCTTGACACGCATATGGCTTCCCCGTATGGTTCACGCGCCTTCGGCAGCGCTGTTGCGGCGCGGCCGGCGCGCCCGGATCGCCGGATGACGGTTCGTCATATGTGTGATGCTCACACATCGATGATCCGGCATTCGTTGGTTCACCAGGGCCTTTCACCGACCGGATGCAAAGGCGGGCCAGACGCTCATGAACGACCGGGACGATGACCTGGGACTGAAAGAGCTTGAAGCCCGTCTGAAGCAGGCACGCTTGTCCACCGACCGCCGCAATGGCGACGGCCCGGAGAATTCGCGTGGGCCGGCGAGGGGCGTGGGGTTCGCCGCCCGTATCGGAACAGACATCCTGGCGGCGCTCGTCGTCGGTCTCGGTCTGGGCTGGTTTCTGGACCGGTGGCTCGGGACGGCGCCTTTCGCGATGATGGTCTTTTTTGTACTTGGTGCGGCGGCCGGCATACGCAATGCCTATCGCCTGGCCAACCGCACAATGGGCGAGATCGACGCGGAAGAGAAGGCGGACCGGGAGGCAGGGGGCCGTGACGCGGCGGACCAGGACGTGGCGGGCAAACAGCCCGACTCTGACAAGGATCGCTGACGGGCGGCATGCCTGCGGGCTTGGCACGCTACAGATTTCGCTGGCCATGGATCGGTGATCCGCGGTACAGCCGGACGGAAATCGGGTCCGCGGGGTAACCGCGGGCATAAGGTGCGGAAGGTGTACGGCACGGTGACTGACGTGCCGAACGGCTCCGGCCAGGGTTGAGTTCTTAAAAGAGCGAGGACCACGGTGGCGGAAGCGCATAGCCCGCTTGAGCAGTTCGAGATCAAGCGTCTGGTCGACCTCCAGATCGGCGGCGTCGACATCTCCTTCACCAACTCGTCGCTGTGGATGTTCATTGCCATCGCGGGCGTGACCCTGTTCCTCACGCTTGGCTCTCGCAGCCGGGCGATGGTGCCGGGCCGAGGCCAGTCGATGGCGGAAATGTCCTACGAGTTTGTAGCGAACATGCTCCGCGATAACGTGGGATCAGAAGGCCGGAAGTATTTCCCCTTCATCTTCACGCTGTTCATGTTCATTTTGTTCGCCAATCTGGTGGGCATGCTCCCTTACAGCTTCACCACGACCAGCCATATCGTCGTGACCTTCGCGATGGCGCTGTTCGTCTGGATCCTGACCACGGTCATCGGTCTGGTGAAGCATGGCACGCACTTCTTCAGCTTCTTCGTTCCGCAGGGCGTGCCCGTGTGGATGATGCCGCTGGTCGTGCCGATCGAGATCATCTCCTACCTGTCGCGGCCGATCAGCCTTGCGGTGCGACTGTTCGCCAACATGGTTGCCGGTCACACGATGCTGAAAGTGCTGGCCGGTTTCATCATCGCACTCGGCGTCGCCGGCATTGCGCCTCTCGTGGTGGTCGTGGGCCTTACCGCCCTCGAACTCTTCATCGCGGCACTCCAGGCCTATGTCTTCGCGATCCTGAGCTGCATCTACCTGAACGACGCACTTCACCTGCATTGAGAACATTCGGGCCTCGGGGTTCAGGGCCGGCGACGTCGCCGGGCCGCCCCTTGGTCGCGAGCAGGTTCTGGGCGATCGCCCCTCGTTGAAAACCAGTCCCTTTGTCAAGATAAGGAAGTTGAGCGATGGAACTGGAAGCCGCAAAGATGATCGGTGCCGGCCTCGCTGTGCTCGCGCTGTTCGGCGTCGGTATCGGTATCGGCAACATCTTCTCCTCGCTGGTCAGCTCGCTGGCGCGCAACCCCTCGGTCCGCACCACCGTGTTCCCGCTGGCAATGCTGGGCTTCGCGCTGGTTGAGGCGGTCGGCCTCTTCGCCCTGCTGATCGCGCTGATCATCCTCTTCGTGTTCTGATCAGCACGCAGCCGGGATCCGGTACCGAACGGGCCCGAGGGGTGTGAAAACACCACCTCGGGCGCGTTCGTGAGGGCCCGGAGGGCCAGCGCACGACATCATGGTTCTGAGCCATGCATCGCCTGCCCGTGCCCGTCCGCGCCAGACTTTCGACATGACGGCCGGCCTAAAGGCCCCGTCCACGAAATGCCCCGGGAGACCCATGCCTCAGTTCGAACCGAGCACCTTCGCGTCGCAGATCTTCTGGCTGGTGGTATCCTTCGGCCTGCTCTATCTGCTGATGTCGAAGATCGCGCTCCCGCGCATCGCCGATATCCTCGAGGTGCGCCAGGACCGTATCGCCGCTGATCTCGATCGTGCCGAAGCGCTCCGGCGCGAGGCCGAAGAGGCGCGCGCGGCCTATGAACTGGCCCTGAGCGACGCCCGTTCCGAAGCCCAGAAGCTTCTGGAAAACGCGGCCGAGCAGGCCCAGGCCGAGGCCCAGCGTCAGCTTGACGCGCTCGATGAGCGTCTGGCCGCCAAGGTGCGCGAAGCCGAAGCCGGCATCGCCGCCGCCAAGACGGCTGCCATGGCCGACATGGCGACGCTTGCGACCGAGACAGCCGAAGCCGCGACCGCCAAGCTGGCCGGCGCACCGGTCGATCCGGTCACCGTGCGCCGCGCCGTCGACACGGCGCTTGCCGCCACCTCGTCGCGGAAGGAGTGAGGCTGATGTTCTCCGATCCCACCTTCTGGGTCGCTATCGCCTTCATCCTCTGCATGGTGGGCCTGGGGTTCCTCAAGGTCCACAAGACGATCGGCGGCATGCTCGACGCCCGGGCCGACGCGATCCGTGCCGAACTCGATGCGGCGCAGAAGCTGCGCGAGGATGCCCAGGCCCTGCTGGCCCAGTATCAGCGCAAGCAGCGTGAGGCGATGCAGGAAGCCGAGCAGATGGTCGCCCATGCCCGTCACGAGGCCAAGCGCATCGTCGAGCAGGGCCAGACCCAGCTCTCGCAGTCGATCGAGCGCCGCGAGCGGATGGCGATGACCAAGATCTCGCAGGCCGAAAGCGACGCCATCGCCGAGGTCCGCGCGACTGCGGTCGACGTGGCTATGGCGGCGACCGAGCAGGTGCTGCGCACCCAGCTTTCGGCCGATCGTCAGGCCAAACTGGTCGACGACACCATCGCGAGCCTGAAGACCCTGCATTGAGGCCGAAAGGCCGGGCGGCTATGCCGGCGAAGCCGGCCATGGCGTTTTAGATGCCGGAAAATGCCCCTGACGGTTCTGCCGCCAGGGGCATTTTCCGTTGGGCGGCCAGATCGCTGTTGCCCTGCTGGCACGGAGGTTGCCGACGGTCCATCAGCCATGCCTGCGGTCTCGCCATGGCCTCGGCGATCAGGCAGGATGCGAACGCGGGCGGGCGGGTTCGCGGCCGGATACAGTCGCCAGGATGCGGCCGATGCTGCCGGTGGCCGGCCGGTGCGATCCGGGGCTCCGGTGCGATCCGGGGCCGGACGCATCTGGGCGGTCCGCAGAGCAGTCAAGATGGGGACGGGACGGGGCGTGTTACGGTTTCATTCACTCAGGGTGGCGGTGTTCCTGGGCGTCGCGCTGATTCTTGGCGTGACCGCGGGCGTCATCCTGCCATCGACCACCATACTGCTTGAACGAAGCTTCGTGGCTGAGCGCGACCGCGAGGCCCGCAACACGGTCGACCTGTTCGCGACCAGCCTGCGCGAGCGGTTCCAGGCCCTGATCCGCCAGAAGGTCGATACGGTCGAGCAACGCAAGCGCTCGCTGGAGGATCACGGCAATCAGGTGGTGTCGGTGCTCCAGTCGTTTCGTGGCATGGCGGCAACCGGGCGGATGTCCGAGACCGAGGCGCGAAACGCGGCGCTCGACTGGCTGGTCAGCCAGCCGCGCAGCGAAACCCGCTATATTCTGGTCTATGACAGCCAGATGCGGATGCTGGTGCATCCCGACATCGCCCGGCTTGGTCAGACCCTGCTCGACGGCGTCGACATGAAAGGCCGGCCGACCTTTGCCGCTGCGCGCGCGGATGTGCTGACCTATGGCAATACCTTCTCGACCTTCGAACGCCCCAGCCTGGACGAGACCAGCACCCGGCTGAAATTCGGTTTTTTCCGCGGCTTTGCCCCCTGGGACTGGACTGTGGCGATCATCGCCGATGCCGAGGATGTCCAACGCGCCGCCGATGCCCAGATCGACCAGATGATCCGCGATCTGACCACCAGCGTTCACGCGCTGCGGCTGGGCGATCGCGGCCGGGCGATGATCTTCGATGGCGCCGGCCAGATGGTGATCGCCCCCCAGGGCGGCGATGCGGCCTGTGCCGCGGTCACCACTGGTGCCGGTGGCTGTGGCGATCTGTTCCATATGCTGCCGGGCGATCTGCCACGACAGCGCACGATGGGCATCGCCCCGCCCGATGACGCCGGCGACCTGGTGCTCTATGCTTATCTGTTCCGCCCGCTGGACTGGCGGGTGGCGCTGGTGCTGTCGCGCGACGACATTCTGGGGCCGGCACATGAGGTGACGCGCAATCAGGCCCTGCTGCTGGGCAGCGTGCTGGTGTTGTCGTTTCTGGCGGCCTATCCCCTGTCGGGCCTGCTGGTCCGGCCGTTGCGCCGGCTGGAGGTGCGGGTCCGGGCGCTGTCGTCGCAGGACTTCACCCGCGATGCCGAGCCCGACGCCGATCTTGCCCGGCTGATCGACGACCGGCGCGACGAAATTGGCCGGCTGGCCGGCGCCTTCGCCTTCATGGACCGTACGCTGCGCGAGAAGATCCGCGAGCTGATCAAGATCACCGAAGAGCGGATGCGCATCGAAGGTGAACTGGCGGCGGCGCGAGACATTCAGGAAGGCCTGCTGCCCAAGACCTTCCCGCCCTTCCCCGGCCGGCCGGAAATCAACCTGAACGCACGGCTGATCTCGGCCAAGGAAGTCGGCGGCGATCTGTTCGACTTCTTCTTTGCCGAGGACCGCTATTTCTATTTCGTCGTCGGCGACGTTTCAGGCAAGGGCGTGCCGGCGGCGCTGTTCATGGCGATCACCCGGACGCTGTTGAAGACGTCGGCCGAGAAGGGCCTCAGCCCGGCGGGCATGCTGGCCGAGGTGAATGACATGCTGGCGCGTGACAATCCGAACACGATGTTCGTCACCCTGTTCTGCGGCCGGCTGGATCTGGCCAGTGGCCGGCTGGAATACTGCAATGCCGGCCACAACCCGCCACTGCTCTTGCGCAAGGGGGCAGCCCCGGAAGCGCTGACCACGGTCTGCGGTCCGGCGCTGGGTGTGATCGAGGACATGCCCTATCGGGCCATGGCGCTGGACCTCATGCCCGGCGATGACCTTCTGGTCTATACCGATGGCGTCACCGAGGCCCATAATCCGCAGAACGTCCTGTATGGCGAACCCCGGCTGTTCGGCATCGCCGAGCCCGGCATGCAGGGCGATCCCGCCGGCTTCGTTGACCGCCTGTTCGACGACATCACCGAATTCGTCGACGGTGCCGCCCAGTCGGACGACATCACCGTCTTCGCCCTTCACTATGCGGGGCCGGCCGAGGCCGCCTCGAACCCGCCTGCGGCACTACGGAGCATCGGATGACCTTGAGGAAGCCTGCCACCCTGTTCGGCCGCGCCATGCTCTCGCTGCTGATCGGCCTTGCCCTTGCCGGACTGCTTCTGGGCCTTGTGCCGGCACCGGCAGATGCCGCCGAGGCGGCAGCCTCTCCGCCGCCGACCGCCGCCGAGCGCGCCGCCGCCGAAGCGGTGCCGGAAACCCCGCCTGCCGTCGCGCCCGAACACCGGTTCCGGATCGGCTATTACGAGGGCGGGCAGTACGCCGACTACAAGATCATCCTGGCGGCGATCGTGCGGGGCATGATCCAACTGGGCTGGGTGCCGGACATCGACCTGCCGCCGAATGACAGCTTCACCGATTCGGCCGATCTGTGGCAGTACCTGGTGGCCAATGCCCGCGGCCCCTATGTCGAATTCGTGGCCGATGCGCATTACACGGCCGGCGATTTCGACCCGGAGCGGCGCAAGCTGGTGCGGCCTGAACTGATCGAGCGGCTGGCGACCCGCGGCGACATCGACCTGATGATCGCGATGGGCACCTGGGCCGGCCAGGATCTGGCCAATGACGCGGTGGCGGTGCCGGTGGTCGTGGCCTCGACCTCCGACCCGGTGGCGGCGAAGATCATCCCCAATCCGGATGACAGCGGCCGCCCCAATCTGCATGCCAAGGTCGAGCCCGGCCGCTATGGCCGCCAGGTCGAACTGTTCGAGGACATCGTCAAGGCCGATCGCCTGGGCATCGTCTATGAGAACACGCCGGAAGGCCGGACCTTTGCCGCGATCGAGGAACTGGAAGCGGTGTCGGCCGGTCGCGGCTTCGAACTGGTGACCTGTTTCGCGCCGTTCAACGGCGTCGATCAGGAGGTGGCGAAGGCCGAGGCGGTGCGCTGCTATGAGGAACTGGCCCCGAAGGTGGATGCCTTCTACATCACCGTGCATCGCGGCGTGACCAGCAGCAGCCTGCCGCGCATCGTACAGGCGGCGCTGGATGCCGGCATCCCGACCTTCTCCATGGCCGGATCGGCGGATGTCAGCCGGGGCGTGCTGATGAGCATCGCCCAGGGCGACTTCACCTATGTCGGCCGCTATCACGCCGAAATCATCGGCCGCATCCTGAACGGCGCCCTGCCGCGGGCGCTGGATCAGCGCTGGGTGGCGCCGGCGAAGATCGCGCTCAATCTTGAGACCATGGAGGTCATCGGCTTCAACCCGCCGGTCGACATCCTGCTGGCCGCCGACGAGATCTATCGCACCATCGAGCAGTGAGCCGGCGCGCATGATGCTGGCAGATCCCGCACGGAGGCCGGATATGACGACAGGGCGCCGCCGCCAAGGCTGACAGGCACATGGCGGCGCGCGGCCACCAGCGCGCGCAGACGCCGGGCCATGCTGCCATGACCGGCCTCGACCATGGCGATGGCGCGGTCAGCGCCGCTCTGGCCGGTGCGGCAGACATGGTCGGGATAGGCCAGGAAGCGCTGATCGGCGGCGTCCAGCCCGCCGGCCGCAATCTCCACCAGTTCGGCGGCCAGGGCGGCGGCGGTCAGGCCATCGACCTCGGCTGCCATGGCATCGCGGATCGCGGCCGTCCGGAGCGCCATCAAACGGCCCCAGCCATGGCGGTCGATGGCGGCAAGCGCGCGGTCCGGATTGGCGAGCAGGCCCTTCTGAAGCGCGCCGGCGGCATTGACCACGCTGCCGGCGACCGCCGGCCCGGCCCGGTCGATCAGATCGCGATCGGGCAGATTGGCGCCGGGGGCGCGGCCCTCCAGATAAACCGCACGGGTGCAGGCGCCCATCAGCGCCGCGATGGCGTCGTCATCGTCGATCGCCGCCACCAGATCGGCGGGATCGGGCATGTGATCGGGGGAAAAGGTGAAGCGCAGCCGGGCGTCGAGGAAATTCGACGACTGCATCGCCGCGAAATGGCCGGCGGTGGGCGTGACCATCACCTCGGCGCCGCTGTCGCCATACAACCGTCCGGCCCAGCCCTGCCGGCGGGTCAGAAACTGGCGCAGACTGGGTGTGCCGTTGATCTCGACCAGCCCGCCGATCTTCGATGTCGGCGCCAGATCGGCCGGGCCGAAGGGCAGGGCCGGAACCGGCGCATCCATGCCCAACGCCCAGCGCAGATAGGCGCCAAGGCCGTTGAACGGCTGCGCCGGCGGCTGAAAGCAGATCCGGTCACGCGCCGCATGGGCCGTGCCGCACATCCGCGGCCACAGGGTCAGCCGGTTTTCCTTGAAGCCGGTGGCCGCGCCATTTTCGAACGGGCTGTTGGCGAACAGGGCGATGAAGGCGGCGGAAAAGCCCAGCACGATGTTGACCGCATCGGCGCCGCGCGCGATCTCGACATCGGTCGACGGGCTGTTATGGGCCTTGGCGTCGATACCC
Organism: Tistrella bauzanensis; assembly: GCF_014636235.1. Lineage (NCBI taxonomy): Bacteria > Pseudomonadati > Pseudomonadota > Alphaproteobacteria > Geminicoccales > Geminicoccaceae > Tistrella > Tistrella bauzanensis. The sequence goes on along the minus strand of NZ_BMDZ01000006.1, from coordinate 89,153 downwards.
GAGGCATGCACCCAGCCCCGGGTCTGGTTCCAATAGTCATAGACCGGTTTGGGCGCGCGGGTGCGGGCATAGAAGCCGGCATCGGTGGCCTGGAACGGATGTTCGGCCAGATTGACCAGCATGCCGCCTTCGGCCGCGACCGCGGCGCCGATCCGCTCCAGGGCTGTCGCCGCCGATGCGTCGAGGGCGGGCAGATCGGGCTCGGGGCCAAGCGATGCTTCCAGATTGTTGAAGCCGTTATCGACCGAGATCACGCCCGACGGGTCGCGCAGGCCGATCAGCGCCCCACCCAGCATCAACGCCGATACCGGCGCATCGCCAGCGCCGACCCCCGACAGAAGATGGCCGAAGGCGCCGGGCACCGCCAGGCTGCGGCCATCGGCCTCTGCCGCCACCGGCAGTTCCACCTCGACGCCTACTTTGACCGGCGCGGCACGCCACCCGATCCGGTTCATTGGCCGGTCACCTTGCCCACGGGGGCGTCTGTTGCCGCCATATCGCCCGGCTGGCCGCCGCCCGGGCCGGATGAGCCCGCCAGCCCCTTGGCGATCCCCAGCTTACCCGGCGCCTTGTCGAGCAGCAGGAAGATCAGCCCGGCCATCAGCATCAGCCCGGCCGTGGCGGCAAGGCCGGCGGTGGTGCCGACCACGGCGAACAGCCCGCCGACGATCAGCGGCCCCAGCATCTGCCCGAATTTGTCGGCCGAGCGCTTCATGCTGACCGCGCGGCCGATACCGGCGCGGGCGACGCCTTCACCCTGCAGGCCATGGGCGCTCTGCGCGCCGCCGGCGATGCTGCCCGACACGCCGATCAGGAATACGGCGGCGACCAGCGCCATCAGATTGCCGCCCAGGCTGGCGACCACCAGGGCCAGGGCGGCGGCGATCGCGCCCGCCACGATGAACGGACGCTTGTCGGTCATCCGGTCGGTCAACCGTCCGAACAGCGGCCCCAGGATGATCACCGCCAGACCATTCACCATCAGCACGCGGCCGATATCGGACTGGTTGATGCCCTGTTCCGACAGATAGACCGGCACGGCGAAATTCAGCAGCCCGACCTGAGCGATCGAGAACGGCACCACGCTGCACAGCAGCACCAGCATGAAGGTGCGGTCACCGAGCAGGCCTCGCCAGCCGCCGCCCTCTGCGGCGGCAACCGGCCGGGTGGCCGGCCCGATCACGGGGGCGGCCGGCAGCGGCGTTGCCGTGTCGTCATCGACCACGGCCATGGCGTCGGTGCCGCCGGCGGTGGCGGACAGCTGCTGACGGGCGGCGGTGATCGCCACCACCGCCACGATCAGCGGCAGCAGCAGGAACACCGCCGCCATCAGGAACACATTGCCATAGCCAAGCTGCTCGGCCAGCATCGCGCCGATCGCGGTGCCGCACATCTGGCCCACGAAGATGCCGGCGATCAGCGCCGCCGTGGCGCTGCCCCGGCGTTCCGGCCGTGTGGTGGCGTAAAGATGGCTCTGAATGCCCATCCAGGCGAAGCCATAGCCCAGCCCGCCCAGCGCCCGGGCGGCAACGAAGCCCAGGGGATCGTTGGTGACCGTCATGACCAGCATCGAGCACAGATTGGCCAGACCGCACAGGGCGAAGCCGGTCAGCACCGGCACCTGCCAGCCCCGCCGGTCGGCCATCGGGCCGGCGATCAGGGCCGTGATCAGCGCGCAGAACATTTCAGCCGAGACCGGGGCCGCCATCAGCATGTCGCTGGGCGGCTGTCCGCCCGTGGACGACAGCGCCCGCATCGCCAGCGGCACGAACGACAATGGCAGCGACCAGGACAGCAGAAACAGGAAAGCCATCGGTCGGGCGAAACGGCTGTCGGCGATGGCGGTGGCCGCGGCCGAGCGCCCGCGCACGGCCGCGAACACGAAGATCAGCCCTTCGCCCACGATCATCGCCGACACCAGCGCGAGCGTGATGGCATCCAGCACGCGGGCGCGCACGCTGGTGGCGATGGTGCTGCCCGACAGGGTGACGGCGACATAGCCGGCGGGGCGGTCGTTCGAGCCGATGGCGGTGCCGTCTGCCGCGACCGATCGGGCCAGGGCGCGACGCACCACCGGGCCGCTGCCGGCATCGGTCACGCCATAGCCGGCGATCCGCCGGCCATCGGCATCGATCAGCTCGGCACCGCCGATCAGCGGCACGGCATCCACCAGCCGGGCGAAATTATCCTCGATCCGGCTCATGAAACGCAGACCGATGCCCTTGTCGAGCAGTTGATCCAGGTCATGGGCAACCGACATTGCCAGTCGGTCGCCTTGCCGGCCGGCGGCGGCTTCGACGGCGCCCCGGAATTCGCGGATGCTGTAGGCCGCGAAGGCAAGCTGGGCCACCACCACCACGGCGATGCCGGCGATGCGCATCCAGCCCAGTTGCAGGGTGCCGCGACGCCGGCCACGACGCGACAGGGCGAGGCCCAGCCCCACGGTCAGCACCACGCCGGCGAGCGTGATGGTGATGGCGGCCAGGGTCATCGCCTGGACGGTTTCGGTGACGGCGGCAGTCTGTGCCCCGGCGGGCAGGGCGGTCGCCAGGTGGCCGATCACCTGTCCGCCCGCCTCGCGGATCGGGAACAGCACCCAGCGGGAGCCATTGACCACCACGTCATGCACCCGGCCGCCGCCACTATCGGCCTGCGCGGCCGGTGGCAGTTCGCCCCGGCCCCGCATCTCAAGAACGCCGCCCGTGGCATCCAGCACCGCGGCCTGGGTGACCACGGGGATGTCGGCGCGGATATCGTCGAGCAGGGCGTCGAGGCCGGCGAATTTCTCCAGCGGCTTGCCATAGCGCACCGACACCTGCAGCCGGTCGGCCCATTTGCCGCCAACCGCCTGCACCTCGCTCAACGTGGCTTCGGCATCCACGCGCTTCAGGGCGGTGAGGTTCAGAAAGCCTGCGATCCCCATACAGACCGGCAGCAGCAGTGCCAGAGCCAGGGTCAGCCGGAAGATCGGTCCGCGGGGGGCAGATGGCGAGGTCATGTGTGCAAAGGTCCGACGGCAGATATGGCTGCGGCCGGAGCGACCGTCAGCGGCGCCTATCCTACGACGGTCCGTCAGAAATTGCGCGGGGCAGGCGTTGCCGGATCAACCCGGATTGACACAGGTGGCCACAAGAGCGGGCAATGCTGCAACAGCCGGCAGGACCGGGGCGGCGCGCGTGGAACCGGGGAGGGATCGGCCCGGATCGCCGGTCATGCAAAAACCCCGCGCCTCGGATGAGGCACGGGGTCTTCGAAGCTCAGTCCGGTGGGCTCTCGGCGAACCCTGGACGGCAAACCCGCTAGGGTCAGCCGACGATCCGGAGGTTGTCGGCAGTCATCTTGCCGCTGCGACGGTCAGCGACCAGTTCGTAATCAACGCGCTGGCCTTCGACCAGCTCGCCGATGCCCGAACGCTCGACGGCGCTGATGTGCACGAACGCGTCATTGCCGCCATTGTCGGGAGCGATGAAGCCGAAGCCCTTCTGGGCGTTGAACCACTTAACGGTGCCGGTCTGCATGGGGAATGTCCTCATCTGCAGTGTGTCTACATAGCCGCGTTACCGCAGCCATCGGAATCGCATTTCAGGAAAGAAGAGTATCAGCTCGACGCAAATTTTTTAGCGCAAGATCAAGTCATTCTGGTCCATCCATCGACGGGCTGAACATGAGCGTATTCTGAGAGAAATTCAAGCGTCATGATCGGATTTCCGGTCGATTCATCGTCCGGCTCGGGCGAGCGGGACAAAAATACATCGCTTTTCCGGCGGTGTGACAGTTCATCACCTCACCGCTGCGCCGTACCGGATGGCGGGCCGCCGGTCGCCTGGAAGCCCATGATCCGGGCAAAACTATTCAGCGTGCGGTCGCGTGCATCCGGATCCCGCAGCAGGCGGCTGGTCTGGGCATAGGCCAGCACCATGCCGAACAGCAGGAAGGCGCGGTCGCGGTCGCAGCCGGTGGGGCTGGCGCGATCATCGGCGGCCGAGACCAGTTCCGCCAGCAGGTTCTGCCACTGGCGTTGACCCTCGACCAGTTTGTCGTGCAAGGGGCCCGGCTGGTCGTCGAGTTCCACAGCCGCCGCGGTCAGCGGGCAGCCGCCGGGCAGATGATGGCCATCCACCCAGGCCAGCCAGTTCAGGAACACCGCCGCAAGCCGCGCCCGGCCGGGTGGCTGCGCGCGTGCCGGGCGCCAGACCACGGCGGCGAAGCGGTCCTGCATGGCGTCCAGCAGGGCGGCCTGCAACGCTTCCTTCGACCCGAAATGGGCGAAGACCCCGCTTTTCGACATGCCGAGCGCCGCCGACAGTTCCCCCAGGCTCAGCCCCTGCATGCCCTGCAGGCTGGCGCGGTCGAGCGCCGCGGCGATGATCCGCCGCCGGGTGGTCTCCGCTTTGCTCATCTATCCGCTCCTGGCATCCGCTCCTGGTCGCATATCTGGCCGCGGCGTCGCCTCGGCGCCGATCCAGCATAGGGGCCTTGACCAAAAAGTACGATCGTTCACTAATAATCCACAGACCGTTTTTTTGTGGAGCCCCCGCCGCCATGTCCGACATCACCTTGTTCTATGCCAGGGCCGCCTGCTCGCTGGCCGTGCGGATCGTTCTTGAGGATCTGGATCTCGCCTATGAGGACCGGGCTGTCGACGTCAAGGCGGGTGAGGCCGGGGCGCCCGCCTTCCTGGCGGTCAACCCCAAGGGTCGGGTGCCGGTTCTGGTGACGGCCGCGGGCGACACGCTGACCGAGGCGCCGGCGATCCTGATGTATCTGGCGCTCAGCCACCCGCAAGCCGGGTTGCTGCCCGCCGATCCGCTGGGTCATGCCCGGGCGCTGGAATGGTTGAGCGAGTTGTCGGGCGTGATGCATGGCCAGGGCTATGGCGGGCTGTGGCGCAGCACCCGGTTCAGCGACGATCCGGCGGCGCAGGATGGCATCCGTGCCCGCGCGGCCCGGACCATCGCGGACCAGTCGGCACGCATCGATGCCCGCCTGTCCGGACGCGACTGGGCGCTTGGCGACCGCTATTCGGTGGTCGACGCGTTCCTGCTGGTCTTCTATCTGTGGGGGCTGCGCGGCGGCACCGACATGGCGGGGCTGTATCCGAACTGGCATGCCCAGGCGGAACGCGTGCTGGACCGGCCGGCGGTGCGGCGGGCGCTGGCGCGTGAGGGGTTGGCCTGAGTGCCGTGGTTATGTGGTTATATGGGGATGGCCGGGTGACGGCTATCCCTGCGGCCGCATGATGAAATCGATGAAGGCCCGGAGCGCCGGCGGCACCTGACGTCGGCTGGGATGATACAGATAGAAGCCGGGAAAGGGCGGTGACCATGCTGCCAGCAGATGCCGCAGCCGCCCGGCCGCAACGTGGTCGCGAACCAGATCGGCGAAGAAGCAGCCGATCCCGGCGCCATCGAGGGCGGCGCGCACCAGCATGTCGGGCGCATTGGTGATCACCGGGCCCGGGACCGCGACGGTCAAGGCCTCGCCATCGCGGCTGAATTCCCAGCGATAGGGGGCGCCGCTGGTGGGCCAGCGATAGTTGAGGCAGCGATGTCGGCCCAGATCGCGCGGCGATGACGGTGTGCCGTGACGATCCAGATAGGCCGCGGCTGCCACGACCATCATGCGCTGTGCGCCGCCCAGGCGGATGGCGATCATGTCGCGGGCCACGGTTTCGCCCAGGCGGACGCCGGCATCGAAGCCGCCGGCGACGATGTCCACCAGACGATCATCGACCGTGATGTCGAGCATGACCGCCGGACAGGCGGCGCTGAACGGGGCGATCAGGGGTGCTATGTAATGCAGTGCCGCATCCCGGGTCACGTTCAGCCGCAGAACACCGTGCGGGCTTTCACGATTGCGGGTCAGGTCATCGACCGCGACATCGAGTTCCGCGAGCGCCGGCAGGATGCGCGCCAGCAGGCTGGCGCCGGCGTCGCTGATCGCGACACTGCGGGTGGTCCGGTTCAGCAGCCGCACCCCCAGCCGGTCTTCCAGGGTGCGGATCGTCTGGCTGAGCGCCGATGGCGTCATGCCCAGATGGGCCGCGGCGCGCGCGAAGCTTTCATGCTCGGCGACAGCCGCGAAGGCCCGCAGCTCGGCGACGTCACGCCCTCTCATTATGCCCCCGTTTCTTCATGGTTCATTCAGATCATAAGCCATTCTCTGCAGAATGCGCAGCGGCGATGCTCACACCGGATGGACCAGATGGCCATGACGGGAGACGACCATGCATGACATTTCCGGCCTTGATCACTATCGCCTGCTCGGTCGCTCGGGCTTGCGGGTGTCGCCGATGGCGCTGGGCACCATGACCTTCGGCACCGACTGGGGCTGGGGGGCGGATGAGGCGGCCGCCCGCCGGATCTTCGATGCCTATGTCGACCGGGGCGGCAACTTCATCGACACCGCCAACGCCTATACCGATGGCAGCGCGGAAACCATGCTGGGCCGGTTCGCCGCGGGGCGTCGCGACCGGCTGGTGATCGCCAGCAAATACACCCTGCCGACGCGGAAGGGCGACGCCAATTCAGGCGGCAATCATCGCAAGAGCATGGTGCGGTCGGTGGAGCAGAGCCTGATCCGGTTGAAGACCGACCATCTCGACCTGCTATATCTCCATGCCTGGGATGGGACGACGCCGGTCGAGGAGATACTGCGCGCGATGGACGATCTGGTCCGCGCCGGCAAGCTGCTCTATCTGGGGCTGTCGGATATTCCGGCCTGGCAGGCGTCGCGCATGCAGGCGATCGCCGATCTGCGCGGCTGGTCGCCGCTGATCGCGCTGCAGGTGGAATACAGCCTGGTTGAGCGCACTGTCGAGCGGGATCTGATTCCGATGGCGCGTGAAATGGGGCTTGGCGTGATACCCTGGTCGCCGCTGGCAAGCGGCGTGCTCAGCGGTAAATACAGCCGGTCGGATCTGGGGCGCGACGCCGGGGCGGCGACCACCACTACCCGCCGCGATTTCGCCAGGGCGAACGGCGCGTTGACCGCGCGGTCGCTGGCGATCGCGGATGTCGTGAGGGCCGTGGCGGCAGCCTGTGGCGCCACGGCGTCGCAGGTGGCGCTGGCCTGGACGATGTTGAACGGCGCGGTGGCCGCCCCGATCATCGGCGCGCGGACGGTTCAGCAGCTCGATGAAAATCTGGGGGCGCTGGCGGTCAGGCTCGATGACGCTCAGCGCCGGCAACTGGCAGAGGTGAGCGCGATCGATCCGGGCTTCCCGCACGAGATGCTGGCACGCGCGACCACCCGCGCGGTGATGTCGGGCGGGGTGACAGTCGTCGGCCGTTGACGGTGGTGGCGCCGTTGACCGTGACTCAGGATACCGGCTCGGCGGCGGCCGCCGGCGACAGCCGTTCCCCCCGGCGCAGCATCTGGCCTCGGCCGACGGCGATGCCCATCTCCAGGCTGGCGGCGATGCGGCCGGCCCGGTCGATCAGCAGGGCGGCGCCGGCCTCGGTGCAGATGGCGGTGACGGTGTCGCGAAACAGTGCCAGCCAATGATCGAAATCGGCACCGCTGATCGGCAGCGGCAGATGCGCCGGCATCGGCCGGCCATGATAATCGCCGGTCATCAGCGCCACCGATGACCAGAACCGGCGCATCTGCGCCAGATGCGCCGGCCAGCGCTCGTCGGCGATGTGGGCCGCGAAAATCGGGCCGAGCACCGGATCGACGCGGATCCGGTCATAGAAACTGTCGACGACCCGGGCGATGACCGTTTCGGTCAGGCCGGTTTCCTCGATGATCCGGACGGTCAGCGCGGCCCGCCGTTCGGGGCCGCCCTCGGGGTGCAGCGACATCGCAGAGCCTCATCATTCAATGCATTGCATATACATCTTATGGGCTCACCCCGACGGGATGACAAGCGGCGGGGCCGGCCTGCGACCACCGGTCACGTGGCGGCACGGAACAGCAGATCGCCGACCGGCCGGCCCTGTTTCAGATGCTCGTCCACGATGCGGGCGGCGGCGGCGGCATCGGGCACCGCACACCAGTATCCGCCGGGATGCAGGGTCAGAACCGGCCCGCGATTGCAGGGGAACAGGCAGCGGCTGCGGGTCATCATCACCCGGTCGGTGGCTTTTGCGCGCAGACCCGCCGCTTCCAGCGCCGCCAGCAACGCCGTCCAGACCGGCCCCGAACCGCGATGGGCACAGCGTGGCCCGTCACAGGCAAAGATGTGATGGGCATGATCCGGCGGGTCGTTCCATGACGGCCTGGTGTCGATGGCGGGGCTGTTGCGGATGTTGTCGTGGTCGCTGGCGGCGATGCGCGCGGCGATCGCGTCGATGAAAAGCGGGTCGCCCTCCACCGGGGCGCTGAAGCTGATGTCGAGGGTGATGGCATGGCGCTGTGCCCAATCATGCAGGGCACCCGGCAGCCAGCCACGCAGGCTCATCTCGGCCGGCACCACCAGATCGACCAGCAGCACCGTGCGATGGCCGCCGCCGGCCAGGTCGCCAAGCGCGCCCGAGACGGCTGGTACCGCCAGTTCGGTGAAGGCCAGCACCACCGGCCCGTCAAAGCCTGAGATGTCCCGCAGCCGGGCGGCCACCGCCGCGCGCAGGGTTTCCAGCCGGCGCGGGCTGCCCTGGCCGCGTCGCACCAGCAGGATGACCGCGTCGTGGTCGATCCGGGCAATCGTCGGTGAGGCTGGCGTCGGCGAGGCTGACGTCGTGTGGTCAGCCTGCATCGCGGCCGCGATCTGCGAATGGCCGATAACGGTTTGATGTATCTATATAAATCGCCATCTCTGCACCGTCACCAGTCGCCTCCGCCGAAACGGATCGGCGGTCCATGGGTCAATGGCTGACAGCGGAGGTGGGTGCGGCGATGTCCGGGGGGCGGCATATGGGGCGGGCTGTCCGGCGGGTCCGGAACAGCCGCATGCGCGGCCCTGGATCAGCGCGCACCGCCCTCCGCGGCTTGCCGGTCGTGTCGCAGGCTGGTTTCCGGGCTCGACTGCGGGAGGCGTGCAGAACCATGTCATGGTCCTGATCCTCCGGGCCCGTGCCTTCCCAGGTGCCCGGCCGATGCTGGCGGGGTAAAACCCAGTGGCTGCGACGGGCTTGCCGCGTGTCCTACCGTTGCGGGGGCAGCGTCGGCTTCCGCCATGCCGGATCGGGTGATCCGGGATCGCGTGCCGACTTCCCAATTCTCCGCGAGTAACCCTGATCGGGCCACTCGACGGCACCTGTGCAGCGCTGATGCTAGACTGCCGGACCTGCGTCTGCAACGCGTTTTCACGGCGTCGACGAGACCGGAATGGCGTCGGCCGGTTCGCCATGCGGTCTGAAGACAGCGGATTGACGGCGGCCCCCACACGCCTCTACCGTTGCCCCGACCCGATTGAACCAACGCGAGGCGCGCATGAGCACCCGGTCGAAAATACCTGCGACGATCGTCACCGGCTTTCTCGGCGCGGGAAAGACCACGCTGATCCGGCATCTGATCGAGAATGCCGGCGGTCGGCGTCTGGCGCTGATCGTGAACGAATTTGGCGATGTCGGCATCGATGGCGATCTGCTGAAGGGTTGCGGAATAGACACGTGCCCTGATGAAAACGTGATCGAACTGGCCAATGGCTGCATCTGCTGCACGGTCGCCGATGACTTCCTGCCGACCATGGAAGCGCTGCTGGCCCGCGAGCCGCGCCCCGATCACATCATCATCGAAACCAGCGGGCTGGCGTTGCCTAAGCCGCTGGTACAGGCCTTCGCCTGGCCGTCGGTGAAGACCCTGGCGACGGTCGATGGCGTGATCGCGGTGGTCGATGGCGCGGCGCTCGCCGAAGGCCGGGTTGCCAATGACCCGGAGGCGCTGGATCGTCAGCGCGCCGCCGATACCTCGCTCGACCATGAGGCCGAGGTCGACGAGCTGTTCGAGGATCAACTGGCCTGCGCCGATATGGTGATCGTGACCAAGACCGATCTGCTGGATGCGGCCGGTCTGGCCCGTGCCCATGCGGCGATCGCGCCCGAATTGCGGCCGGCGACCCGGGTGATCGAGGCGGCAGAGGGCAGGGTCGACCCCGCCGTGCTGCTGGGGATCGGCGCCGCGGCCGAGGATGACATCGCGTCGCGACCCAGCCATCACGACGGCACCAGCGAGGAAGAGCACGGCCATGACGCCTTTGCGAGCTTCGTGGTCGAGCTTCCGGACGGCATGAGTCCTGATGACATCAGCCGGCGGATCGCGGCGGCGGTGGCCGATCATCCGATCTATCGGGTAAAGGGTTTCGTTTCAGTCACAAACAAGCCGATGCGGCTGGTGGTCCAGGGCGTGGGGCCACGGCTTCAGCAGCATTTCGACCGGCCCTGGGGTGCCGGCGAGGCCCGGCGGTCGCGGCTGGTGGTGATCGGCGCGCAGGGGCTGGATGCCGGGGCGGTTGCTGCCGCACTCGGCGGACGGACCGCGGCCTAGGGCCGGGCGGGGCGGCCCCCGATGCATCTGCTGGCAGCCGAACCCGGCCGGATCGACGATGGCGACGAAGCCATCGACCTGCGCCAGAGCCCGGCCGAAATGGTGGTGGTCACCGCCGCCGACACAGAACTTGCCTGCCTGTCGGCAGCGCGGGACCGGCTGGGCGATGCCGCACCCGGGCTGCGGCTGGTCAATCTTCAGCGCCTGAAGCACCCGATGTCGGTGGATCTGTGGGTGGACCGGACGCTGGCCCATGCCCGGCTGGTGATCGTGCGCCTGCTTGGCGGCACCGCCTATTGGCCCTATGGGCTGGAGCGGCTGACCCAGATCGCCCGCGCCCGGCCGATCGCCCTGGTGGTGATCCCCGGCGACGACAAGCCCGATGCCTCGCTCGACGGGCTGTCGACGGTGTCGCCGGCGGAGCGGCGGCGGGTGCTGGCCTATTTCTCGGGCAATGGCGTCGGCAATGCCTGCGGGCTGCTGCTCCATGCCCAGCATCTGCTGGGGCGGCGCGCCGAACCGGGCCCGGCGCCGGTGCCGCTGCCGCCGGCCGGCCTGCATCCGGCCCTGGCCGAGGCGGGCGATGGCAGCACCGCCGACAGCGCCCCTGACCAACCTCTGCATGGCTTGAGCGGCGCCGATATCGAGCGGATCGACGCGGCGGTGGCGACCGGCCGGCCGGTCGCCGGTATCGTGTTCTATCGCGCGCTGGCCCTTGGCGGCCAGACGGCGGCGGTGGATTCGCTGGCGGCGGCCCTGTCGGCGCAGGGGCTGACACCACTGGCCATCCATGCCCAGAGCCTGAAGGATCCGGCGGCGGCGGCCTTCGTGCGCGCGGCGCTCGACCGGGCCGGGGCCGCCATCGTGCTGAACACCACAGCCTTCGCGCTGGGATCGGCGACCGGGGCGGGCGCGCCGGCCCGCACGCCCTTCGACGGGCTCGACCGGCCGGTGTTGCAGGTGGTGCTGTCGGGGGCGAGCGAGGCCGCCTGGGCGGGCGGGCATCGCGGGCTTGGCCCCGCCGACCTCGCCATGCATGTCAGCCTGCCCGAGATCGACGGCCGGGTGCTGACACGCGCGGTTGCCTTCAAGGCCGAGGCCTGCTGGGATGCCGCGACCGAATGCCCGATCCTGGTTCAGGCGCCGAAGCCCGACCGGGTGGACTTCGTGGCGGCGCTGGCCGCCGCCTGGGTGCGGCTGGGCCTGACACCGCCCGCGCGCCGGCGGGTGCTGCTGGTGGTGGCGAATTATCCCAACCGTGATGGCCGGATCGGCAATGGCGTCGGCCTGGACACGCCGGAAAGCGTTGCCCGGATTCTGGGTGCGCTGACGGCCGCCGGCTATGACACCGGCGACGCGCCGACCGATGGCGCCGCATTGATGGCCCGGTTGCTGGCAGGCCCCACCAACGACCTGACCCGACGGCGCACCTCGGCGGCGACGGATGGCGGTGATCAGATGGCCGGTATCGCCTGGAGCCTCGATGCCTATCGCACCTGTCTGGCGGCGATGCCGGCCGGGGCGGCGGCGCGGATCAGCGGCCGCTGGGGCGATCCGGCCGATGATCCCTTCGTGGCCGATGGCGCCTTCCGCCTGCCTGTGCATGTCTTCGGGCGGGTGGCGGTGGCGGTGCAGCCGGCGCGTGGCTACAACATCGATCCGGTGGAGAGCTATCACGATCCGGCCCTGCCGCCACCTCATGGCTATGTGGCGTTCTATGGCTGGGCGCGCACGGCGTTCGGCGCCGATGCCGTGGTGCATGTCGGCAAGCATGGCAATCTGGAATGGCTGCCGGGCAAGTCGCTGGCGCTCTCAGCGGATTGCCTGCCGGAAGCGGTGCTGGGCCCCCTGCCCAATCTGTATCCGTTCATCGTCAACGATCCCGGCGAGGGCGCGCAGGCCAAGCGCCGGACGGCGGCGGTGGTGGTCGATCATCTGACCCCGCCCCTGACCCGCGCCGGCAGCTATGGCCCGCTGGGCCGGCTGGAGGCGCTGGTCGATGAATATTACGAGGCGACAGGGCTGGACCCGCGCCGGCTGCCGGAGTTGGGGCGCGGCATCGTCGCCGAGGCGGCAAGGCTGGGGCTCGACAAGGATTGCGGCGTCGAGGCCGGCATGGCCGAAGAGGCGGCGCTGGCCCGGATCGACGCCCATCTCTGCGACATCAAGGAACTTCAGATCCGCGACGGGCTGCACATCTTCGGCAGCAGCCCCGATGGCGACCGCCTGACCGAATTGCTGGTCGCCATCCTGCGCAGCCCGCGTCAGACGGGCAATACCGGGGCTGATGGGGGCGGGGACGCGTCGATCCTGCGGGCGCTGGCGCTTGATCTGGGGTTGAGTGACCCTGCCGATGGCGGGTTCGATCCGTTGTCACGCGATTTCGCCGCCCCCTGGACCGGGCCGAGGCCCGCCGTGCTGGGCGATGCCGCCGGCTGGCGCAGCGCCGGCGACACGATCGAGCGGCTGGAAACCCTGGCCCATGATCTGGTCGCGGGCACGCGGCCGGCCGATCCGGTCTGGAGCCGCACCGCCGCGGTCCTCGCCATGGCCGACCGGGTGATCAGGCCGGCGATCGAGGCCTGTGGCATGGCCGAGATGACGGCCTTGCTGCGCGGCCTCGATGGCCGGTTCGTGGCGCCGGGGCCCTCGGGCGCGCCGACGCGCGGCCGGCCCGAGGTGCTGCCCACCGGCCGCAATTTCTTCTCGCTCGACAGCCGGTCGCTGCCCACACCCGCCGCCTGGACGCTGGGCTGGAAATCGGCCGGCCTGCTGGTCGACGCCCATGTCCAGGAACAGGGCATGTGGCCGCGCCGGATGGTGCTGACCGCCTGGGGCACCGCCAATATGCGCACCGGCGGCGATGATATCGCCCAGGCGCTGGCCCTGATTGGCGCCCGGCCGCGCTGGGACGACATCTCGGGCCGCGTGGTCGGGTTCGAGGTGCTGCCGGCAGCATTGCTGGGCCGGCCGCGGGTGGACGTGGTGTTGCGGGTATCGGGCTTCTTCCGCGATGCGTTCCCGGCCCAGATCGACCTGTTCGACAGTGCTGCGCGCGCGGTGGCGGCGATTGGCGACGAGGATGACGAGACCAACCCGATCGCGGCGGCGATGCGCGACGACCGGGCCCGGCTGGAAGCCGATGGTGCCGATGGCGAGGCTGCCGCGCGTGCCGCAGGCTTCCGGGTGTTCGGTTCGGCGCCGGGGGCTTACGGCGCCGGGCTTCAGGCGCTGATCGATGAGGGCGGCTGGACCAGCCGCGCCGATCTGGCCGAGGCCTATCTCACCTGGGGCGGCCATGCCTATGGTGCGGGCGCCGAGGGTGAGGGCGCCCGCGGCCTGTTCGCGGCCGCCCTGTCACGCGCCGATGCGGTGGTCCAGAACCAGGACAACCGCGAACACGACCTGCTGGACAGCGACGATTACTATCAGTTCGAGGGCGGGGCGGCGGCGGCGGTGGAAACCTTGTCCGGAAAGGCGCCGGTGGTCTGGCATCCGGATCACAGCCGTCCTGAACTGCCGGTGATCCGCACGCTCGATGCCGAGATCGCCCGCGTGGTGCGCGGCCGCGCCGCCAACCCGAAATGGATCGCGGGGGTGATGCGCCACGGCTATAAGGGCGCCTTCGAAATGGCGGCGACGGTGGATTATCTGTTCGCCTTCGCGGCCACCACCCATGCCGTGGGCAACCACCATTTCGACCAGCTTTATGACGCCTATCTGGCGGATCCGGCGGTGCGCGACTTCATCGCCGAGGCCAACCGCCCGGTGCTGGACGAGATGGCCGCGCGCTTCGCCGAGGCGATCGATCGCGGGTTGTGGCGCCCGGCCCGCAATGCCGTTCATGATGAACTGACCGCCCTTCGCGCCACCGGCCATGCCGGCCGTGCGGACCAGCCCCTTCCGGAGACCGACCGATGACCGACAGTCGCACGCCCGAGACCCCTGAAGACCTCGACCGCCGCCATTCCGAGAAGATGGCCAAGAAGAAGGCGGTCCGCGACAAGATCGTCGCCGGCAAGACCATCGAGAAGGGGTTGCTGATCGTCCATACCGGCAAGGGCAAGGGCAAGTCGACCGCCGGCTTCGGCATGGTGCTGCGTGCCATCGGCCATGGTTTCAAGGTGGGTGTGGTCCAGTATGTGAAGGGCGCCTGGGACACCGGCGAGCGCACGGTGCTGGAACGCTTTCCCGATCAGGTGACGATCAAGGCGCTGGGCGAGGGCTTCACCTGGGAGACCCAGGACCGGACCCGCGACGTGGCCGCCGCACGCGCCGCCTGGAACGCCACGCTAGAGATGCTGGCCGATCCTGAGATCCGCATGGTGCTGATGGACGAGATCAACATCGTGCTGCGCTATGGCTATCTGCCGGTCGACGAGGTGATCGAGGGGCTGTCGCGCCGCCACCCCGACACCCATGTCATCGCCACCGGCCGCAACGCCCCCGATGCGCTGATCGCCGCCGCCGATCTGGTCACCGAGATGACCATGATCAAGCATCCGTTCCGCGATGGCGTGAAGGCGCAGGCCGGCGTCGAGTTCTGATCGTCGGGTCCGGTCAGTCGACCATCTGCTCGGCTTCCGACAGGTCGACCGAGACCAGCCGGCTGACCCCGCGTTCGATCATCGTCACGCCATACAGCCGGTCCATGCGCGCCATGGTCATCCGGTGATGGGTGACGACCAGAAACCGGGTGTGGCCGGCCGCGGCGATGTCCTCGACCAGCGACAGGAAGCGGTCGACATTGGCATCGTCGAGCGGTGCGTCGACCTCGTCGAGCACGCAGATCGGCGCCGGGTTCGACAGGAACACCGCGAACAGCAGCGCCAGCGCGGTCAGCGCCTGTTCGCCGCCCGACAGCAGGCTGAGCGATTGCAGCTTCTTGCCGGGGGGACTTGCCAGGATATCGAGCCCGGCATCCAGCGGGTCGTCGCGCTCGATCAACTCCAGCCGGGCGCGACCGCCACCATACAGCCGTTCGAACAGCCGGCCGAAGGCGCCATCGACCTCTTGAAACGCGGCCAGCAGCCGGGCGCGGCCGTCGCGGTTGATATCGGCGATACCGCGACGCAGCCGGTCGACCGCGCCCTGCACATCGTCGCGTTCGCCCTGGATCTGGTCGTGCTCGGTTCGCACGGCCGCATATTCCTCGGCGGCGCGCAGGTTCACGGCGCCCAGCGCCTCGCGCCGGCGGGTCAGATCGGTCACCCGGCGCAGCAGCACGGGCTCCTCGGCCGATGGCAGCACCGGGCTTGTGAAGCGCGGGCCGGCCGATGGTGGGGATGATGGCGATGCCGGCTCAGCCGCGGTATGGCCTGAGAGCGGCAGTTCGGGCTCGCCATCATCATCCTCGCCCGCGTCGTCGTCGGTGTCGCCCAGCAGCCGGCGTTCGGCGCGCACCGCGTCTTCCAGCGCATCCGGCCCCAGATTGAGCCGTTCGCGCAGATCGGCGACGAAGGCGTTCCAGGCCTCGCGCACCTGATCGGACTGGCCGGTGGCGCGGGTGCCGGCATCGCGGGCTTCGGCCAGACGGGCGGTGGCGGCCCGCTCGTCGGCGGCGGCCGTGGCACGGGCGGCCTCGGCCAGCCGCAGCTCTTCGCTCGCCCGGTCGAGCGCGGTTACGGCCGCGCGCAGTGCCGCATCGGCGGTGGCGCGGGCGGCTGCCAGGGCATCGGGCTGTCCGGCGATCGCCTGCTGGCGGGCATCCAGATCGGCGAGCCGCCGGTCCAGCGCCGCCAGCCGGTCGGACGCCGCCTGCCGGCGGGTGGTCGCCCGCACGCGATCGGCGGCCAGATCGTTGCCACGTCGGGCCAGCGATGCGGCCTCGGCTTCATGGCCGGCGATCCGGCGGGCAATCTCGTCACGCGCCGCACGGGCAGGGTTGAGGGCGGCTTCCGCCGCCTCCGCCGCCGCGCGGGTCTCGATGACGGTCCGGTCGCCCGCCAGCCGGTCGGCCAGATCGTCGTGGCGGCGCGCCGCCTCCTCGGACTCGACCCGGCTGGCGGCGGCCTGCGCCTCCAACTGGTCGCGGCGCCGGGTCAGGCCGCGCTGTTCGCCCTCGGCGCGCTCCAGCGCCGCGCGGACTTCATTGACCTGGCGGTCCAACTGGCGCAGGCGGCCATCGGCCCCGCGCAGGGCGGTATCGGCGGCACCACGCTGGCGGCGAGCCTCGGCCAGCGCCTGATCGGCGGCGGCAAGCCCCGCGCGTGCGGCCTGATCCTGCGCCTGGGCCTCGGCCTTTGCGGCGGTGGTGGCGGCAAGCCCGGCCGCCGGGTCGGCATCGGCCGCGATCGCCGATGCCGCGGCCGATGCCTCGGCCAGCGCGTCTTCGGCGGCAGACAGTTTTTCGGCGGCGAGGCCGGCACGGGCGGTGGTGTCTCGGACGACAGCGGCCGCGCGCGACGCGGCCTCTGCCGCCGTCGCGGTATGGCGCCGGGCCTCGGCGGCGGCCTGGCGGGCAGCCTCGCGCCGGCTGCCGGCGGCCTGATAGGCGGCGGCGGCCGTGGCGGTCGCGGCCGCTCTGGCATCGCGGTCGGTGGTGGCTTCGGCGATGTCGGTGGTGAGCGCGCGCCGCCGCGCCCGGCGACGCAGATCGGCGGCCCCCGATGTCTCGCCGGCGGCGCCGGCATCCGGACGCAGGCGATAGCCATCGGCGCGCCACAGTCCGCCATCGGTGGTGACCAGCGCCGCGCCGGCCGGAAGGGCCGGGGCAAGGGCTTCGGCGGCGTCGGCATCGGCCACCAGCCAGCACGCGGCCAGTGCCGGCATCAGCATCTCAGGGCCACGGACCAGGTCCGACAAGGGCCGGGCGCCGGCATTGGCGATGGCGGCGGGCATGGCCGGCGCGGGCGTTGCCTGATCGGCCCAGTGGCGCGGTGCCCCGGCTGTCAGACGGGCGGTGAGCCCATCACCCAATGCCACGGCCAGGGCGGCGGCAAGATCGTCGGCCACAGTCAGCGCGGCGCTTGCCGGTGGCCCGCCTGCGTCACCTGCGTCTTCGGCGCCGGCTTCTGCCGCGATCAGCCGGTCCAGTGCCCGGGCCTCGGCGGCGAGCGCCGCAAGTGCCGCCGTGGCATCGGCCTCGGCGGCGCGGGTGGCGCGCAGGGCGGTTTCGGCGGCAGTGAAGGCGACCTCGGCCTCGGCCTCGGCTGCGTCCGCCGCGCGCGCGGCTTGGGCGGCGGCATCGGCGCGGCGCCCGGCATCATCGGCTGCCGTGGCCAGTGCGGTCGGATCGGGCAGGCTGACGGTCGCGGCGCGGGCCTGATCGCGTCGGGCGGTGGCGTTGCGCAACCGGGTTTCCACCTCGATGGCGCGGCGGCGGGCGGCTTCGGCGGCGGCACCGGCTTCCTCGACCGCGCGATGGCGGGCGGCAAGCTGCTGGGCGGCTTCGGCGGCGGCGGTCACCGCCGGGTCGCGGGCGGCCTCGGCCTGGGACAGCGCCGTATCGGCCATATGCAGGGCGGCTTCGGCGGTGTCGCGGACGGCGGCGGCACGCGCTGCCTCGGCCTCTACCTGTCCCAGCCGGGCCTCGGCCTCGTCCAGACGCCGGCGGTCGGCCAGACGGCGGGTCACCTCGTCCAGCTCGCGGGCAGCGGTGCGCGCCACCTCGGCCAGCCGGTCGCGATCGCGCGCCAGGGCGGCCAGGTCGCGCGCGGCACCGGCGGCCCTGGCCTCGGCCTCGGCGCGGGCGCGGTTGGCATCGGTCAGGGCGGCTTCGGCAGCGGCCATGGCGGTTGCGGCCGCTGTCGCCGCTGTGGCGTCGTCGGCACGGACGGCAGCAATCGCCGTCGCCGCCTCGGCCAGCGCCGCCGCCTCGGCGGTCAGGCGGTCAAGCTCGGCCTCGGCGCCCGCAGCATCGGCGGTGGCGGTGGCGCGGTCGCCGTCCAGCGCCGTGCGGGCACGGGCCAGTTCCTCGGCCAGGGTGTCGATGCGCGCGGCTTCGGCCGCCAGCCGTGCCAGTTCGGCCTGGGCCAGATCGCGGCCGGCGCGCGGGGCCTCCAGCGCCAGACGCGCGGCCTCGGCAGCCCCGGAAGCGGCCTGGGCCACGGCGGTGGCGCGGGCGGCATCGGCGGTGGCGTTGCGCATGGCGGCATCGGCGCCGGCTTCGCGCTCGGCCGCGCGTGCCCGGCGTTCGACCAGGGCGATGCGCCGCGCCAGCATCAGTTCGGCCTGGGCAAGTCTCAGGCGTTGCGACAGCCGCCGATAGCGGCCGGCCTCGCGTGCCTGCTGGCGCAGTGCCGCAACCCGCAGCGCCAGGGCGGCGATGATGTCGTCCAGCCGGGTCAGATTGGTCTCGGCGGCGGTCAGGCGCTGTTCGGCCTCGCGCCGCCTTGCATGCAGGCCGCTGATCCCGGCCGCCTCCTCAAGGATCGCGCGGCGATCCGATGGTTTGGCGGAAATGATCTGGCCGATCTGGCCCTGACCGACGATGGCGGTGGAGCGCGCGCCGGTCGCGGCGTCGGCGAACAGGATCTGCACGTCGCGGGCGCGGGCCGGGCGGCCGTTCACCCGATACTGGGTGCCGTGGCCGCGTTCGATCCGCCGCCTGACCTCGATGGTCTCGGCCTCGGTCCACGGCATCGGCGCGCGACCATCGGCATTGTCGAGCACCAGGGTGACATCGGCCAGATTGCGCCGCGCCCGGCCCTCGGCGCCGGCGAAGATCACGTCGTCCATCTCGGCGCCGCGCAGATTGCGGGCCGATGCCTCGCCCATCGCCCAGCGCAGCGCTTCCGTCAGGTTCGATTTACCACAGCCATTGGGGCCGACCACGCCGGTCAGCCCCGGCGCGATCTCGACCTCGGTGGTGTCGGCAAAGGATTTGAACCCGCTCAGGATCAGGCGGACGAACTGCATCGGCGCGATCCGGTCTCGGGCGGCGGCCGCCGGGCGATGGCTGGTCTGACCTTACGGCAGCTTGGCGTCGATGACTTTGGCGAATTCATCGATCGGCAGATTGCCGGTCACCTTCTCGCCATTGACGATGAAGGTGGGGGTGCTGTCGATCTGGAAGACGCGCGAGCCTTCAAGCCGCTGGCTCAGGATCTTCTCCTCGATCGCGCCATCGGTCAGGCAGGACTGCATCCTGTCGTCGCTCAATCCGGCCAGACGGCCATAGCGCTTCAGGCCCTCGGTCGGATCCTGCATCGTGCCCCATTCCGCCTGGCTGCGGAACAGCACGTCGACGAAGCCGGCATAGCGTTCCGGCGCCACGCATTCGGCAAGCTTGGCCGCGACCAGCGCCGGCTCGTTCAGCGGAAAATGACGCAGCACGACCTTGACCTGGCCCTGATCGATATAGCGGGCCTTGATGTCCTGCAGCGTGGTGGCGTGGAAGGCCGCGCAATGCGGGCAGGTCAGCGAGGAATATTCAACGATCGTCACCGGCGCCGCCGGATCGCCGATCACATGGTCGCCGGGCTGGGCCTGAGCCAGTGCCGAGGCACCGGCCGTCGACTGGTTGGCGGCGGGCTGGCTGCTGCCGGCGGCCGGTTGGGCGGGCGTTGCTGCCGGCTCGTCCTTCAGGGCGAACTGCCATGCACCGAGGCCGACGACGGCGACAGCGGCGATACCGATCAGGCCATAGGTCAGATTGCGCACCGGACGACGAAGCTCCTGCTGAAACGCGATTTGGTTGGCTGGGGAGTGTAGTGCGGGATGCCGGCTCAGGCCAGTATCGATACGGTGACCTGGTGTCGCAGAGACGCTCCGGGCGTGGCCATTCCCACAGGGAGGCCGCATCGGCGTCATGTGCCTTTCAGCGCGTTGCGCGCCAGCACCGCACGGCCCAGCCGTTTCAGCCGGGCGGCGAGGTCGGGGTCTTCGGTGCCGTCGAACATGCGGTTCAACCGCATCTCTTCGGCGGCTGGCAGTGGTGCCGCCGGCGCGCGGCGGCGGCTGTGGCTTTCAGGGATCGGCCCCTGGCGGATGCGCAGCCGCGCCACGGCGCCATAGCCGAAATAGGCATTCACCCGTTCGATCAGCAGGTCGCCCAGCATCTGGATTTCCGTCGCGAAGGGGCCGGCGACCTTGACATAGAGCGTGCCGCCCGCGCGTTTCCCGGGCGGAAAGGTCAGCTCCAGCGGCATGGTCACCCGGTCCAGCGGCTGGCCGATGATCTGCGGCCAGTCGGTGACGATGCGGCCGGCCATGAAGCCGCGCCGCCTGAGATCGCGATCGAGCAGCCCGGGCACCAGATCGGCGATCCGGCGCTCGGCCCGGATACGCCTGGGCGCCTCGTCGGCGGGCTTCGGCGCCGGCCGGCGCTTCGCGGCGGGTGCGGGATCGGACATCGGGGCTCCGGTGGCGGCAGGTCGGGTGATGATGCGGCCAGTCTAGGCCGATGACGGCCTTCCGAACAGGGGGGTCAGGTGCGGCAGGCGGCGGCACGGGCCAGAAGATGGGCACGTTCACGCGCGTTACGGGTCAGCCCGGCGGCGTCCACGAAGTGCTCCCGTGCCTCGGCCTTGCGTCCGGCACGAAACAGCAGGTCGCCGATCACCGCCGGCAGCGGCGCATATCCGGCCAGCGCCGGCAGGGTGGCCAGCGTCATGGCGATCGCCAGCCCGGCCTCGGGGCCGTGGGCCATGCCATGGGCGACCGCGCGGTTCAACGCCACCACCGGCGACGGCATGGCCATCGCGAGGTCGTCGTAAAGCCCGACGATCCGCATCCAGTCTGTGGCGGCGAAATCCGGCGCGCGCGCATGGCAGGTGGCAAGCGCCGCCTGAAGGGTGTAAGGGCCGCGGGTCTCGGCCAGTCTCCAGGCCTGGGCCAGGGTATCCAGCCCCTGGCTGATCAGCAGCCGGTCCCAGCGCCGCCGGTCCTGCGCGTCGAGCGGCACGGCCGACCCGTCGGGGGCGATGCGGGCGGCAAGGCGCGATGCCTGAATGTCCATCAGCGCCTTCAGGCCCAGCACCTTGGGGTCGGCCGGCATGGCGGCGGCCAGAACCCGGCCCAGGCGCCGGGCCTCGGCACACAGCGCCGGCCGGGTCAGGTCGGGGCCGGCGGTCGCCGCATAGCCTTCGTTGAAGATCAGATAGATCACCTCAAGCACCGAGGCGAGCCGCGGGGCCAGCGCCGGCCCGCGCGGGATCTCCCAGGCAAGGCCGGCGTCGGCCAGGGTTTTCCGTGCCCGCACCAGGCGTTGCGCCATGGTCGCCTCCTTGACCAGAAAGGCGCGGGCGATCTCGTCGGTCGCAAGTCCGCCGATCAGGCGCAGGGTCAGCGCGGCGCGCGCCTCGCGGGTCAGCACCGGGTGGCAGGCGGTGAAGATCAGCCCCAGAACCTCGTCACCCAGATCATCGTCCATGGCCGCTTCCACGCGCGCGATCCGGCGCAGCCCGTCATGTTCGGGCACCTCCGGCACCGGGGTCTGCGCCAATTCGGCCAGCGTGCGGCCGCGCATCCGGTCGTGGCGGAGATGGTCGACGGCCCGGCGCCGGGCTGTCGCCATCAGCCAGGCGCCGGGATTGGCGGGGATGCCGGTCTCTGGCCAGGTCGCCAATGCCGCGACCAGCGCATCCTGGGCAAGATCCTCGGCCCGGGTCAGATCGCGCAGCATCCGGGCGAGCCCGCCGATCAGGCGGGCCCGCTCCATCCGGAATACGGTCTCGACCGTCCGGGCGACCGTGCCCGCCTGCTGGTCGATCTCAGCCAAGGCGGTCCCGGACCCGATCGTGGACCGCCGCCGCCTCAGGGGTCATGACGGCGTCGAAATCCGACAGCTCGTAAAGCGGTCGGATCTCGATCTCGCTGGGGCCGGGCATCGGGTTCGGGCAACGCTTCACCCATTCCACCGCCTCGGCCATGTCCTTCACCTCCCACAGCCAATAGCCGGCGACCAGTTCGCGGGTTTCCGCGAACGGGCCGTCGATCACGGTGCGGCTGGGACCATCGAAAGCCACGGGACAGCCTTTGGATGACGGCTTCAGCCCGTCGCCGGCCAGCATGATGCCGGCCTTCACGAGTTCCTCGTTGTACAGCCCCATGGCTTCAAGAAGGCCGTCGGGGGGCATGACGCCGGCTTCGCTGTCGGCCGTGGCCTTGACCAGAACCATCACACGCATCGTCGCATCTCCTGTCGGATGGGCACCCGAAGCGGGTGCGATAACCATACGACGAACGATGCCCCGCGTGATCGACAGGCCGGCGGTGGATGCCGAAAAAAGACTTGTCGCCCGAATCCGGAGCGCGCTCAGCCGCCCCAGGAACTGGCATCGGGCACCACCGCCGCGAAACGGTCGGCCAGCGCCGCCAGGGTCGCGCGGTGCAGCAGCTCGGCCGGCACCGGTTCGGCCTCGCCGCCGGCCGGTGGCAGGTCGCGGGTGGCGCAGCCCCGCGCCACCACGGTCGGGCTGAAGCCCAGATGCAGGGCGGCACGGGTGGTGGTGGACACGCACATATGGGTCATGAAACCGGCGAAGACCGGCTGGTCGCGACCGGCGGCGCGCAACCGCCCGGCCAGATCGGTGCCGGTGAAGGCATCGGGCAGGGCCTTCGGGATCACCGGCTCGTCACCGCGCGGGCCGGCTGCGGGGATGATCAGCGAGCCGCTGCCATCGGGGTCGAACAGGGCGCCGCCGGGCCGGCCCAGATGGCGGATGTGGAAAACCGGCACCGCCAACTGCCGCATGCGGTGGACCAGCCGGATGATCTCGTCCAGCGCCGCATCCACCCCCACCAGCGGCAGACGGCCATTGCGATATTCTTCCTGCACGTCGATCAGCACCAGGGCGGCGCGGCTGGCCTCCGCCGGGGCGAGGCTGGCGCCGGCATGGGCGAGAAGGGTGGTGGCAGGGCCGGTGACGGGCATGGGATCGGCTTTCCGTGCAGGTGCGGACTGGGGGGCAGGAGGGGTCTGGGGGGCAGGTGCGGGCTGGACAAGTCAGGCTAGGGCAATGCCATGATGCTGGCGGAAGATGACGGGGTCAGAACGGCCAGACCGGGCGGGGCGGTTCAGGCAGCGGATCGGGCAGGTTCAGTGCGCGATGCTCGCCCCGCGGCACCGCCCCATGGGCGGTCGTGGCGGCAGGATGGAACAGCCGGGCGACAAGGCGGAACAACAGGGGCCGTATGATGGACGGCCGGATCGGATGGGCGCGGGCAGGAAAGGCGAATGCCGGCGGGCCCGGCCGCGGCCGCAGGGCGGGGGCCAAGGGCGGGGAGGGGAGCATGGAACGTCTCCGGGGTTCGTGATACGGTCCAATCTACGCCGCGCCGGACGGGGGTGCGATCGAGGCTTTCTCGCCCATAGCCCTAACATGGCTGAGTCTCGCTCATCCATGGCCGCCGCCTCCGGCCATGCGTCCGTCCCATTGCCTCAGAGGGTGCGTTGAGCCAGCCACCGCTACGCCGTCGTCGTCTGCCGCCGCTTCTGGCGCTGCGCCATTTCGAGGCGGCGGCCCGCCTTGGCGGCTTCGCCCGCGCGGGCGAGGAACTGGGGGTCACGCCGGCGGCGGTCAGCCAGCAGGTCCGTCAGTTGGAAGACTGGCTGGGCCGGCCGATGTTCGCCCGCCATGCCCGCGGTGTGGAGGTGACGGAATATGGCCGCCGGCTGTTGCCGACGCTGACCGAGCAGTTCGACACGCTTGAAGCGACCCTGCGCCGGGTGCAGGAGGCCGATGCCGATGTCAGCCTGACGGTATCGACCCTGCCGAGCTTCGCCGGCCGCTGGCTGCTGCCGCGCATGGAACGGATGACGGCGGTGCTGGGCGGCCGCCAGGTCAGCCTTCTGGCATCTTCGACACTGGCCGATTTCACCCGCGACGGCGTCGATGTGGCGATCCGCTATGGCGGCGGGCGCTATGTCGGGCTTGCCGCGCATCATCTTCTGCCCGGGCAGATGGTTGTGGTCTGCGCGCCGGCCATGGCCGATCGGCTGCGCGCGCCGGCCGATCTGTGCGGCGTGACCCTGCTGCATGACGAAATCGAAACCGGCACCACGGTGGTCGAACCGGGCTGGACCGATTTTCTGCGCCGCTTCGGGCTGGGGGCGATCGATGGTGGGCGGGGGCCGCGTTTCGGCCTGACCTTCCTGCAACTGGATGCGGCGGCGGCCGGCATGGGGGCCGCCTTGGTGCCGCTGGGCCTGGCCATCGATGCGCTGGTGGCCGGCACACTGGTGCGACCCTTCGCCCAGGCGCTGGAGGTGCCCTATGATTACTGGCTGGTCTGCCCGGAAGACCGCGCCGGTGCGCGCGCGATCCGCGATTTCATCGCCTGGGCGCTGGACGAGGCCGGCCGCCAGATGGCGGCGCTGCCGCCGCCGGTCCATGGCTGACCGCTTGCCGATCGGGCCTGTGGCCGCTATCTGATGGCGCCTGCCCTGTTGCCTTGCCCGGATCGGAAACCCACCGCCCATGCCCCGAGGTCGCCCTGCCAAGCCGAAGCTCGCCATTGCCGTGCCGGCGATCGATCCCGATCGCCGCGACCGGCTGCGGCTGGCATTGCTCGACTGGTATGATCGTCACCGCCGGGTGCTGCCCTGGCGGGCGGAGCCGGGCAGGCCCGCCGACCCTTACGCCGTGTGGCTGTCGGAAATCATGTTGCAGCAGACCACGGTTGCGGCCGCCGGCCCCTATTTCCGTGCCTTTCTGGATCTGTGGCCGCGGGTGACCGATCTGGCGGCGGCAAGGCGCGAGGCGGTGCTGGCGCGCTGGGCGGGGCTTGGCTATTACGCCCGGGCCCGCAATCTGCATGCCTGCGCCGAGGTGGTGGCCGATCGCCATGGCGGCCGCTTTCCCGACACCGAGGCCGGCCTGCTGGACCTGCCGGGGATCGGCGCCTATACCGCCGCGGCGGTGGCATCGATCGCCTTCGACCGGCCGACCGTGCCGGTGGACGGCAATGTCGAGCGGGTCTGCGCGCGGCTGTTCGCGATCGCCACGCCTCTGCCCGATGCCAAGCCGGAATTGCGCGCGCGGGCGGCGCAGTTCGCCCATGACCACAGGCCCGGCGATTTCGCGCAGGCGATGATGGATCTGGGAGCGACGCTGTGCACGCCGCGCCGCCCCGCCTGCCATCGCTGCCCGTGGAGCGGCGATTGCGCGGCCGAGGCCGCCGGTATCGCCGACACCCTGCCGGCGCGGCTGCCCAAGGGCGACCGGCCCGTCCGCCATGCGGTGGCCTTCATCACCCTGCGTGCGGCCGATGGTGCCATGCGCAT
Source organism: Tistrella bauzanensis (assembly GCF_014636235.1). Lineage (NCBI taxonomy): Bacteria > Pseudomonadati > Pseudomonadota > Alphaproteobacteria > Geminicoccales > Geminicoccaceae > Tistrella > Tistrella bauzanensis. Next base: position 63,556 of record NZ_BMDZ01000006.1, on the reverse strand, counting down.
CCGCACCCGCCCCGATGCCGGCCTGCTGGGCGGCATGACCGAGGTACCGGGCACGCCATGGGAAGAAGGGGCGCCGTGGGATCAGGCCGCGGCGCTGGCACATGCACCGCTGTCCCCCCAGGGCTGGCGGCTGCTGCCGGGGGTGGTGGTGCATGTCTTCACCCATTTCCGGCTGGAGGCGCGGGTGATGCTGCGCCATCTGGACCGGGCGGAGGCCGCAGCGCTGGATGCAGCCGAGGCGGGCGAGACCGGTGATCCGCGCTGGTGTCCGCCCCAGGATCTTGGCCGGGCCGGGCTGCCCAGCGTGATGGCCAAGCTGGTCGAGCATGCCCGGATCGGCACCGGCCAGCCGGGGCTGCCGCTATAGCCGAACCGGATCCGGCTGCTGAATGCGGCAATCGGAACTCTTGATCCCGGGGGACGCCACCGCCAAGCTGACAGGGGCCAGCCATCCGCCACGCCATCCAGAGCAGATCCCGATCAGGTGGAACCACCTGATCGGGTGAAGATGCTCGATAAACGAATAGCTTAGAGCGATTTTCGTGAACCAGATGACGCGAAAATCGCTCTTAACCCAAGGACAGCCAGCCCATGCCCGTCACCCGCCAGACCGACCGCCTGGACAACCCCGTCACCACCGGCCTTGCCGGCACGCTCGACGGGGTGAATGCCTTTATCGGCGGGTTTCTGGGCTATCGCACCGAAGCCGTCGATCTGCTGCCCGCCGCCGATGCCGACCCGGATGCGGCGCTGGCACAGGCCTATGCCGCGGCCTTGCACATGTTCGCCGAAGCCCATGACGCCACCGCCAATGCCACCCCCTATCTGGCGCGGGCGGAAGCGGCGGCGAAGGGCGCGACCGAGCGTGAGCAGTTGACGGTGAAGGCGGTGGGGGCCTGGGTGCGTGGCGACATGCCGGCCGCGATCCGCCTGCATGAGGAAACCGTCGCCCGGTTCCCCCGCGATCTGGTGGCCGCCAAGCTTGGCCAGTATCACGCCTTCAATCTGGGCGACAGCCCGACCATGCTGCGGATCATCGACCGCGCGGCACCCCATGCCGACGAGGTGGCCGAACTGCACGGCATGCGGGCCTTCGCGCTGGAGCAATGCCATCTGATCGACGAGGCCGAGGCGGAGGCCCGGGCGGCGATCCGTCTGCGCCGCGATGAACCCTGGGCGCATCATGCCATCGCCCATGTCTGCCTCAGCCGTGGCCGCACCGATGACGGGCTGGCCTTCATGCGCGAGATGAGTGAGACCTGGGTGGGGCTGAATTCATTCATGTCCACCCATAACTGGTGGCATCTGTGCCTGTTTCTGCTCGACCGCGACCGCATCGACGATGTGTTCGACATCTTCGATGGCCGGGTCTGGGGGGTGTGGAAGGAGTATTCGCAGGATCAGGCCAACGCGGTCTCGCTGTTGATGCGCCTGGAACTGGCCGGGGTCGATGTCGGCGACCGCTGGGCGGATGTGGCGACCTATCTGGCCCCACGGACCGGCGATCATGTTCAGCCGTTCCTGGACCTGCATTATCTGTACGGGCTGGCGCGCGCCGGCCGCTGGGCCGAGGCCGGGGCATTGCAGGGCTCGCTGCACGCCCATGCCCATGCCGTGCCCGCCTTCCTGAAGACGGTATGGGGCGACGTGGCGGTGCCGGCAGCCGATGGCCTGCTGGCCCATGCCCGTGGCGACTGGGCGGATGCCGTGCGGGGACTGGGACGCGCCCTGCCGCGGATGACCGAAATCGGCGGCAGCCATGCTCAGCGCGACCTGTTCGAACAGGTCTATCTGGATGCGCTGATCCGCGCCGGGCGGCTGGTGCCGGCCCAGCAGATGCTGGAACTGCGCCGGGCGGCGACGCCCGATGTGCCGGCCAATCTGCGGGCCCTGGCGCGGGTCTATGGCCGGCTGGGGCTCGATACCCGCTCAGCGGCGCTGGACGCCCGGGCCGAGGCGCTCAGCCGGCGGTATCGCCACGGGTAAGTTCCGCCTTCAGGCTGGACAGGATCTCGTTCGACAGCTCAGGATCGGTGGCGGCCGCGGCGCGTGCCAGTGCCAGCCCCCCGACCAGGGCCGACATCATCAGCAGGGCCTTGCCGCGGTCCGGCGCCCGGCCGTCGCCGTCATTGCCGGCCAGAGACGGGAAGCGGCCGATCAGCGTGTCGGCGAAATGGTCTATGCCCTGGGCATATTCGGCCTGAACGCCCACATCCTGGCGGGGAATATCCGATGCGAAGGCGGCGATCGGGCAGCCGATATCGCGGCGGTCGCGATGGGTTTCAGACAGATAGCCATCGACATACTGCGCCAGATCGCCCTTGGCCAGACCGCGCCCGCCTGCCAGCCGGTCGACCATATCCTTGAACGCGACGCCGCAGGCTTCGGCCGCCAATGCATCCTTCGAGGCGAAATGGCCATAGAAGCCGCCATGGGTGAGGCCAGCGGCCTTCATGATTTCCGCCACCCCCACGCCATCGAAGCCGCGTTCGCGGAACAGCCGTGCCGCCGCCTTGACGATGGCCGCGCGGTTCGCGGCGGCCTGTTCGCGTGTCACCTTCACCTGTGGCCCCCATTGATGCATGCGCGTCCCGGCTGTCGCGCCAGGCCGGTCATGGAACGGCCGGCCTGGGGATGTCGGATCGGCGCTTGACTTCAATTATGATGTTCATCATCAATACTATAATCCGATGATCACCATCATCATAAATCGAACGACGTTTGCGGGCAACCAACGCCGATGCCGCGCTAGCCCGTCATCCCCCAGCCCGTCATCCCCCAGCCCGTCATCCCCCCGCCCGTCACCGCTCCCAGGCGGACCCGGCGGCAGATCAGGAGCCGCACACCCCATGTCCACCCCCCGCATCGCGGCCGCATTGGCCCGCCGCCAGGTCCACTACGGCTGGGTGGTGGCGGCCGTCACCTTCCTGACCATGCTGATCTCGGCCGGCGCCGTCGGCGCGCCCGGCGTGCTTCTGCTGCCGTTGCAGGCGGAATTCGGCTGGGAAACCGCCGATATCTCGCTGGCCATGGCAATCCGGCTGTTGCTGTTCGGGTTGATGGGGCCGTTCGCGGCGGCGCTGATCAACCGTTTCGGCGTGCGGCGGATGACCTTGACCTCGCTGTCGCTGGTCGCGGGCGGGTTGGCATTGTCGATGGCGATGACCCAGCTGTGGCAGTTGATCCTGCTATGGGGCGTGGTCGTCGGGATCGGCACCGGGCTGACCGCTCTGGTGCTGGGCGCCACGGTCGCCACCCGCTGGTTCACCCATCGCCGCGGGCTGGTCATCGGCCTGCTGACCGCAAGCTCGGCGACCGGCCAGTTGATCTTCATGCCCCTGCTTGCCTATATCGCCGAGGAAACCGGCTGGCGGACGGCATTGATGCTGCTGTGCGGGTTGATGGTGGTGGCGGCGCTGGCGGTGCTGGCTTTGATGCGCGACCGCCCGTCGGATCTGGGCCTGCCGGCCTATGGCGAGACCGAGGTGGCGCCGCCGGCGGCGGCGTCGGGCCGCTCGGTCGCCTTCGCCGCCATTGATGCCTTGCGTGACGCCGCTCGCACCCGGGTGTTCTGGGTGCTGTTCGGCACCTTCTTCATCTGCGGTGCCAGCACCAATGGCCTGATCCAGGTGCATCTGATCCCGCTCTGTGCGGATTTCGGCGTGCCGGCGGTGCGTGCGGCCGGGCTGCTGGCGCTGATCGGCGTGTTCGACTTCATCGGTACGGTCGGGTCGGGCTGGCTGTCGGACCGTTATGACAATCGCTGGCTGCTGTTCTGGTATTACGGCCTGCGCGGCATATCGCTGTTGTTCCTGCCGTTCTCGGATTTCACGCTCTATGGTCTGTCGCTGTTCGCGGTGTTCTATGGCCTGGACTGGATCGCGACCGTGCCGCCGACCATCAAGCTGACCGCAGACCGCTTCGGCCGTGAACGCGCGCCACTGGTCTTCGGCTGGATCTTCGCCGGCCACCAGATGGGGGCCGCCGCCGCCGCTTTCGGCGCCGGCCTGTCGCGCACCATGCTCGACAGCTATCTGCCGGCATTCTTCGTGGCCGGCGCGCTGTGTCTGGTGGCGGCGGTTGCGATCCGCACGCTGGGGCAGGGGCGCCCGGCGGCCGAGGCGGAGAAGGGATGATCCGGGTGTGATCCGCGGCGCCCGGGTGTGATCGGCGGGAGTGGTGCGGATCAGGCGCCCACCGCTCTTGGCCGGGTGCCGTCCATCGCCCACAGCCAGCCCAGGGCGCAGGCGGTGATGGCGACCGGCGGCAGTGCCGCCATGGTCAGCGTCGCCCAGTCGAAACGCTCGATCAACTGGCCCGAGAAGAAAGCCGACAGCGCCACCAGCCCGAAGACGATGAAGTCGTTCGCGGCTTGGCCGGGGCCACGTTCGGCCGGCAGCAGCGACAGCGATACCAGAGTAGTCGCACCCACGAACAGCGCCGACCAGCCCAGCCCGAGCAGGGTGAGGCTGATCCGGAAGTGCCAGAGACTGATGCCGGATGCGCCGACGCCAATGGCCATCGCCATCAGGATGCAGCCGCCGAACATCACTGGCATCAGGCCGAAACGCTCGATCAGCCGACCCACGATCAGCGCCGGGGCGAACATGCCGAGCACATGCCATTGAATGACCTGCGCAGTGTTGGCGAAATCCAGCCCGCAGGCGGCCATCGCCAGCGGCGTCGCGGTCATCAGCAGGTTCATGACCGTATAGGATGTGATGCCGGCCATGACCGCGATGACATAGCGCGGGCGCCGGAAGGCGGCGCCAAGGCCGCCGGACAGTGATTTGGGCGGGCCGGCGGGCCGGCGCATGTCCAGCGACAATGCCGCCACGAGCATCAGGGTCGCCGCCCCGGCGATCACCAGATAGGTGCCAAGGAATGGATAGGGCGCGATGGCATCGCGCGAGGCCCGTGCCAGCGTGGGCCCGACCAATGCCGCCATCAGCCCGCCTGAGATGACCAGTGCGATCGCCCGCGCCTCACGCCCGCGCGGTGCCGCCTCGCCGGCGGCATGGCGCAGAAACACGCTGAAGCCGTTCGACATGCCGACCAGAACCATGGCCGCGCACAACAGCAGGAAGCTGCCGATCGCGATCGATGCCGCCGCCACCAGCGCGCCGGCGATGCCGAAGCTGGCGCCGATCGCGAAACCGGTGCGCCGCCCGGCCCGCGCCATCAGCATTGATGCCGGAATGGTGGTGGCGGTGTTGGCGATGAAGGTCAGCGCGAAAGGCAGGGTGGCGAGGCTCTTGTCCTCGGCCAGCATATAGCCCGCAAGGCCCGAAACCGTGACCAGCAGCATGGTCATGACAGTGTAGAAGCCCTGGGAGAGCGACAGCAGGGCGATGGAACGCCGGCTGCCGCCCTGGGCCGCATCGGCGGGGGCGGTTGCAGTCATCGAGGGTGGGATACTCCAAAGCCGTTATCGCCAATGCGACCGTTATCGCCGGTGCGTCTGCTATCGCCAGTGCAACAGTTGTCACCAGTGCGGGCCCCTATCGTCCAAGCCCGACAGTTCCACTATCCTAAGGTGTCCAACCGCCGGCGTCCATACCACGTTCAGCAGGGCTTCCGGTGATCCGCCGTGCATGCCACTCTGTGACCCGTCCTTCAGCCCCGGCCCGCCTGTGATGGCGGCGCCACCGCCGAAAGCCGTCTGATGCCTGTTGCCGCCATCCCCCCGTTGATCATCGATTGCGATCCCGGCGTCGACGATGCCCATGCACTGTTCGCGGCCATCGGCGCCCGCCAGCGGCTGGGGCTGGAAGCGGTGACGGTGGTCGCGGGCAATGTCGGGCTGGGTTTCACCCGCGCCAATGCCTTGCGGATCCGCGATGCCACCGGGCTGGATGCGGCGGCGCTGCCGATCCATGCCGGCTGTCCGGCGCCCCTGACGGGCGGCACCACCGACGCTGCCGATATCCACGGGCAGGATGGCCTGGACGGCGCCGGGCTGCCGCCGTCACGCGGCGACGTGGAACCGGCGCATGCGGTGACGTTTCTGATCGAGCGGCTGCGCCGGGCGGCGGCCCAGGGCCGGCCGGTCAGGCTGGTGACCCTGGGGCCGCTGACCAATCTGGCGGCGGCGCTGATCCTGGCACCCGACATCGTCGACGGGTTGCTGGAGGTGCGGGCGATGGTCGGCAGCGCCGCGCGCGGCAACATCACGTCTGCGGCCGAATTCAATGCCTTTGTCGACCCTGAGGCGCTGGACCGGGTGGCGGCGGCGCTGGACGTGCCCGACGACGTGGCGCCGCGGCTGCATGTCTATGGCCTGACTCTCACCCACACGGTCTGCGCCGATGCGGCCGAAATCGCGCGCTATGCGGCACTCGGCACCGTGCCGGGCCGGGCGATCGCCGGCATGCTGGGCGCCTATCTGTCGCGTCATCGCACACCGCCGCTGCCGGGGATGGGTGGCGCCCCGGCCGATGCGGCACCCCTGCATGACCCGTGCGTGATCGGCCATCTTCTGGCGCCCGATGCCGTGGCTGGGGTGGACGGGCGGATGACGGTGGTGCTGCGCGGCCCCGCCCGGGGCCAGACCCTGGCGAGCTTCGGTGACGGCGCGCCGGCGGCGGGGCGGGCGCGGGACGTTCGGGTGCGCTGGATGGTGGATGGCGATGCTGCGGCACTGATGGCGGCATTGCGCGACGCTGTTGCGGATTGTGATCCGGTGTAATGCTGGCAGCGGTGGCATCTGCGACGACACCGGATCCGCAAATTCCGCAGAGTGTTAACGATCGCCTAAGCTTCAAGGGTTCAGCATAGGGATACCGGGTGTTGATCACGCGGGACGCGTGCCGTAAGAGCATCGCCGCGAACGGTCGGAACGGCCGCAATAAACCACAAGGGGAGGCAGGGCAGACATGACCGATCAGTCATTGGATGAGGTTGAGGCTGCGGAGACCCCGGTCGACCGGCCGCCGCGAAAGATCGGCCGGCTGGGTCGCATCGGTCTGGGGCCGAAGCTGTTCCTGGCCTTCGCGATCGTGGCGATCCTGGCGGTGATCGCAAGCGGTGTGGCCTGGATTTCCTATGATCGGGTCGAGAGTGGCTTTGAACGGGTGCAGGAACAAGGCGTGCGGCCGCTGACAGCGGCGCTGCGCATGGCACGGCAGGCCGAGGTGCTGGCGGCGCTGGCCCCCGCCGTGGCTGCCGCCGGGTCGGCGGAAGCGCTCGACGGTGAGCGTCAGGCGATCACAGCGGCCATCGGCGCGATGCGCGGCGATCTGGCCGCCCTGCAATCGGCAGGGCTGGATGGTGACCTGATCGGCATTGTCACCGAGGATTCCGACACGCTGATCACCCGGCTGAACGAATTGCTGGAGGCGGTGGAGCAGCGCTATACCCTGACCGAGCGCCGCGAGACCGTGACCCGTGACCTGGCCGGCGCCCGCGACACCTATCTGGCGGCGATTTCACCCGGTGCGCAACGCATTGCCCAGGACTTCCGCAACCGGTCGGAGGCGACCGCCGGCATGTTCGAACTGGGCACCCTGCAGGATGCGGTGCACGACCTGACCGCCCGCCATCTGCCGGCTTTGCAGTTGAGCATTCAGCTGCGCGGCGACATCGCGGCAGCCCAGGGCATCATCAATGAGACCGCCACCATCACCAATGCCCAGCATCTTGAGCGGCTGCGCCAGCGGTTGGCGGCCGCCGCCTATGCGCTGGACCGCGACACCAAGGCGCTCGACGACCGGATCGCCAAGGAGCGGCTGTTGGAGGCCGTGGCCCGCTATACCACTGCCGCGACGGCCGGCGACCCGACCAATGTGTTCGAGATGCGGGTGGCCGAGGTGACGGCGATCGAGCAGGTGGAGCAGCGGCTGGAAGCCGCGCGTGACGCCGGCGTGCTGCTGGCCGAAGACGTCGACGGCCTGGTGTTCCAGACCTCCGGCGCCATCGCCGAGGTGCGGGCTCGCACCGCCGAGGATCTGGAACAGAGCCGGACGGTGCTGCTGGCGCTGGCCATTGCCAGTGTCGCCGTGTCGCTGATCATCGCGCTGGGCTATGTCGGGCGGCGGGTGATCGGCCGGCTGAAGCGGCTGGAAGGCGCCATGCGGGCGGTGGCGGCGGGTGATCTGGACGCACCGCTGCCGAAGCCCGCCGGCGACGAGATCGGCCGGATGACCGATGCCCTACGCGTGTTCCGCGACACCACCGCCGAGGTCGAGGCAACCAAGCGCCGGGCTGCGGACGAGGAAGCCCGCCAGGCGGCTCTGCGCCGTTCCGACATGCTGGAACTGGCCGCGACCTTCGAGGCCGAGGTGAAGGGCGTGGTCGACCAGCTTGCCGAGGCGGTCGGTGCTCTGGGTGGCAGTGCGGTCGAGCTGTCAGCGGCGGCCGCCCGCGGCAATGAACGCGCCCAGACGGTGGCTGCGGCCAGCGAGCAGGCCGAACGCAATGCCGAGACGGTGTCGGACGCGACCAGCCAGCTATCGGGCGCCGTGGCCGAGATCGCAACCCAGGTGCAGGAGGCATCGACCATCGCACGCGGTGCGGTGTCGCAGGTCGAGCGCACCGATGCGACGGTCGAGGAACTGGGCAAGGCCAGCGAGGAGATCAGCGAGGTGGTGCGGCTGATCGGCGAGATCGCCGGCCAGACCAATCTGCTGGCCCTGAATGCCACCATCGAGGCGGCCCGTGCCGGTGAGGCCGGCAAGGGCTTCGCGGTCGTGGCGGGCGAGGTGAAGACGCTGGCGGCCGAAACCGCCAAGGCGACCGGCCGGATCAGTCAGCGGGTGGAGGCGATCCAGAGCCGCACCGGCGAGGCGGTGGCGGCCATCCGGGCGGTGCGCGACACCATCCTGCGGCTGAATGAAATCGCCGGCGCGATCGCGGCGGCGGTCGAGGAGCAGGGCAGCGCCACCCAGGAGATCGCCCGCAGCGTGTCGGAACTCACCGCCGGCTCCCGCGAGGTGTCGGGCTCGATCGCCGACGTCGCCGATGCCAGCCGCCAGACGGCGGAAGGTGCCCAGCAGGTGCGCCACGCGGCCGACGCGCTGGGCGCCGCATCCGGCAATCTGGACAACTCGATGGGGGGGTTCCTCAACAGACTCCGGCGTGCATAGCGATCGCATTTCGCAGTAATAGCGCCCACGATACGTTGAGTGTGACAGGACTCATTCGCGGCAATTGTATCTTGTTTGAAGCCGGGGCCAGCCCAGTTCTTTAGACATAGACGGGCTGGGCAGGCCCTGCTGCAAATGAGGACAGAGACATGAGACATTCAGGCGCCGATACCACTGTGGCCAGGCGGCAGGATACCAAGATCGTTCATCTGGGCGCCCACCGCCGGCAACAGGCCTTGCGGGTACTGGTCGAGAATACCCGCAAGGCTGGCGCCGGCATGGCCCCGGCACCTGATCGCGATGATGATGGCGGGGCGCAGGCTGCCACCGCCGCTGCTGGCGGGCAGGTGGTGGCTTTCGATCGCCGCAGCCGCGCGACCGAGCGGCTGGCACGGGCCATGGCGTCGATCAACGCCGCCGGCGTCGAGCTTGCGACGGCGCGAGGCAATCTGGCCGATCAGTCCCGCCGGCTGGATGACCAGCGCCACCGGCTGTCGACCCATTCCGATCGGCTGACCGGCATCGTCGACGACCTGAACCAGCGTGCGGCGCGCCTGCGCCAGATCGAGGCGGCGGCCGGAGAGGTGATGGCGCGTGCCGAGGCCCTGCCCGGACCAGAGGTCGATCACCAGCCGCGCTGACCGCTGCCGCTCCGGTCAGAACCAGAGCCGGATGCCGGTCACGACGGCGAGGTCGTCGTCATCCTCGCCATCCTCCCGGGCCAGACGCGCGGTCTGCCCCATCATCCGTCGCCAGTTGACGCCTATATAAGGTCCGATCTTGCGGGTGAGGTCATAGCGGAGCCGCAGCGCCAGTTCCAGATCGTTCACCCCCGATCCGACGCCCCGTTCCGGCACGTCCTGAAGGGCGACGTTCAGCTCGGCCGTCGGCTGGAGCACCAGCCGGCGGGTGACGGACAGATCGTAACCGGCGTTGAGCCGGGCCGAGACCTCGCCGTCATGGCTGACAAAGGCCGAGGCGCCGACCTCGAACCACTGCGGCGCCAGACCCTGTATGCCCAGCACGGCGAAGCTCCGTGCCGGAGCGCCATCATCGCCAGCCGGTTCCGGGTCATAGCGCAGCCCCGCCTGAAGATCGTAGAAGGCATCCAGCCTGCGGCTGTAAAGCAGCTGGATTTCGGCCTCGGCCAGCCGGCCGCGGTCGGTGGTCTCGCCCTCGGATTTCAACCATGCGCGATGGTCGTCGGTGCCGATCCAGCCCTGGATGTCCCAGTTCAGGCTGTCGGCGCCGTCGCGCGACCGCCGTTCCAGTTGTTCCGCCTGTAAAAAGGTGAAGATCTGGCCGGCTTCGGCGGCCTCTGCCGGCGGGGCTGCCAGGATCGGCAGCAGGGTCATCGCGGTAATCAGGCCCTGGCGTCTTGCGTGCACTGTCATGGCCGGGCCCTCACGTGGTCTGATCGTCGACGATGAAGCGGGTCATCATGCCGGCGGCCATGTGATAGAGCAGATGGCAGTGGAAGGGCCATTCGCCCGGCTCGCTGGCCGTCAGCACGACCGACATGGTCCTGCCCGGCGGCACCAGCACCACATGCTTGCGCGGCATGCGCCGCCCCTGTCCGTTCTCCAGCGCCACGAACATGCCGTGGAGGTGCATGGGATGCGCCATCATGGTGGTGTTGACATAGGTGATCCGGATGCGGTCGCCCTGCCGGACCCGGATCGGCTGATCCTTGCCGAAAGGCCGGCCGTTCAGGCTCCACATATAGCGGTCCATGATGCCGGTCAGTTGAACCTCGATCACATGATCGGGCGCGCGATCATCGCCATTGACCGTCGCGGACACCAGATCGGCATAGTCGAGCGCCTTGTCGCCGGGGGGCGTGGATGCATCCGCCCAGCCCAGCGGACGGCCAAGATCGGTGGTATCCGCCATCGCCATGGTCGCGTGATCCATCCCGGCCATGCCGTCACCGGTCATCGCCATTCGGGAATGGTCCATGCCGTCCATGCCCATTCCCATGTCGGCCATGGTCAGAAGGGTGCGCGGGCGCGGTTCGGGAAGTGGGCCGGACATGCCGGGACGCGGTGCCAGCGTGGCGCGGGCATGGCCTGTGCGATCGATCGGTTCGGCGAGGATCGTATAGGCCCGGTCCTCGCGCGGCAGAACCACGACATCATAGGTCTCGCCCACGCCGAAGCGGAACTCGTCGACCCTGACCGGCTGAACGGTCTGGCCGTCGGCCGCGAACACCGTCATCGGCAGGCCCGGGATCCGGACATCGAAGATGCTCATCGCCGAGGCATTGATGATCCGCAGGCGCACCCGCTCTCCGGGTGTGAACAGCCCGGTCCAGTTGTCCTCCGGTCCGCGACCATTGACCAGAAACCGATAGCCGGAGACATCGGCCAGATCGGTCGGGTCCATCCGCATGGCCCCCCAGTCGAGGCGGTCGGACAGGGCGGCGTTGAAGCCGCTGTCGCGGGCGTCGCGGACGAAATCCATCAGCGTCCGCTGGGCCTGGTTGTAATAGCCCGCATCCCCCTTCAGGTTGGACATCACCCGCATCGGGTCTTCGGCCGTGTGGTCCGACAGCACCACCACGTAATCACGATCGGCCCGCACCGGCTCGGGCCCCGCCGGGTCGATCACGATGGCGCCATACATGCCGGCCTGTTCCTGAAGCGCCGAATGGCTGTGATACCAGTAGGTGCCCGACTGGCGCAGCCGGAAGCGATAGGTATAGGTCTCTCCCGGTTGAATGGCGACATAGCCGTTGAAGCCGGGCGCGCCATCCATGACGCCGGCGATCAGCAGCCCGTGCCAATGGATCGATGTCGGCTCGTCCAGCCGGTTGGTGGCATGAACCACCACCTCCTCGCCTTCCCGCCAGCGCATGGTGGGGGCGGGAACCGTTCCGCCCATCATGATGGCCTTGCTGCTGACCCCGTCGATGATGATGCGATCGGCGGTGATCGCCAGTTCATAGATGCCGGCCGCCGAGGCGAAGCTCCGCCGGCCGGTGTGGATGGTGACAAGGCTGGCCATGCCTGCGATGCCGCCAAGCTTCAATGCCGAGCGCCGGGACAGGCCGGCGGCGGTCGTGAACCGTGTCATCCTGACCTCCCGCCTCACTGCCCGAAGCCGATCGGTCCGATCATCCCGGACTCGTAATGGCCTGGAACGTTGCAGGCGAATTCCAGCGCGTCGGCTTTTGCGAACTGCCAGACCAGTTCCGCCGTGCCGCCCGGCGCCACCAGCACGCTGTTCGGGTCGTCATGTTTCATGTCCGACATGTCCATGCCAGACATGGTCTTGCCAGACATATCCATGCCGGAGATCCGGGCGTGATCCATGGCCGGCATCTCCCGCATGCCGGTCGCGGTCAGCATGCCGTGCTCCATCATCATCGCCATTTCGCGCTGATGGCGGGCATGCATGTCGGGCGTGCCGAGATTGAACTCGTGAAGAAGCGCGCCCTCGTTTTTCAGCACGAAACGGATCACCTCTCCGGGTGCCACCGTCAGGCTGTCGGGCTCGAACAGAACGTCGCGCATGGTGATGGTGACGCTGCGGGTGGCCTCGGTCGCCGTGGCCGGCCTGCCGAAGGCGAAGCCGTGACCGCCATCGGCGCGGGCCGGTGCGGCCGAGGCGATGATGGTGGCCGTCAGCACGGCGGTCAGGGCAAGAGTGATGGTGCCGACGGCGCTGCTGGCGCGTCGGGGCGTGATGGCTGTCATCGACATGAAAGCACGGTCCGTTCCGAAGCCCGGCCGGTGATGCCGGACGGGCAGTGTCAGACGGAGGATCGCGCGGCCGGCAGGTCGGGCGAGACTGGGCGACCCTCTTTATGAAAACGGAGACGGCAAGACCGCGAGCAGCGGTGGTCCGCGCAGATGTGGTCCTGCGCGGGCCGGCTTGCCGTCAGCGGGTCATAGCTGACGGCGTGGCGGGCGGAACAGATCGTCGGCGATGGTGGCGACAAGCACCTGAGCGGCAGGTGGCGCGCGCCGGCTCGTCACGAAGGCCGGCATGCCGGCATCGCTGCCGGCGGCGGGGGCGAGCCCCGGGGCACACAGACTGACGCAGCAACCGCCGGCCATGCCATGGCCTGCCGGCATATCGGCCTGCCCGGCTGTCGCGGCAGCCTCGTCGGCCGGTGCCACGCAGCTTGCGGCGTGCAGGATCATCCCGTCATCGGCGGTGGATGACAGGGCCGGCATGGTGCCGTGCTCGTGCTGCATCGGCATCTGGGCCGGAGACTGGCCGGCAATGGCCACAAACATGCCAAGCAGGGCCAACGCCGCCCAGATGCGACGCAGCGCCTGTGCGGTGATGCCCCGCGCGGTGATCAGATATCGGAATGCCTGCCCCATAGCGACACCCTAGCACGACAGCGCGCCGCCGCAAGGGCTGGCAGCGGCTGGCCCGCCTGCGGCGCTTGGGCGCAGCCGGGCACGGCACCCACAAGGAAACGGGCCGGCGGAATGATGATCCGCCGGCCCGTTTCCTTGTGTCGAAGTCCGGTTGGTGCCGCTGTGCGGCGCAGGCTCAGCTGCCGTCTTCGATCTCGCCGGCGGCGGTCTGAAGGTAGTTCTGAAGGCCCAGCGCGTCGACCAGGCCCAGTTGGGTTTCCAGCCAGTCGACATGGTCTTCCTCGCTCTTCAGGATCGAGCGGAACAGGTCGCGGGTGACGAAGTCGGCCTTGGTCTCGCAATCGACGATCGCGGCCTTGAGGTCGGGGATCGCCTTCATCTCCAGATCCAGATCGGCCTGGAGCATTTCCGGCACGGTCTCGCCGATATGCAGCTTGCCCAGATCCTGAAGGTTCGGCAGGCCTTCCAGGAACAGGATGCGCTCGATCACCTGATCGGCGTGCTTCATCTCGTCGATCGACTCGTGATACTCGACATGCGCCAGCTTGCGATAGCCCCAGTTCTTCAGCATGCGGGCGTGCAGGAAGTACTGGTTGATGGCCGTCAGCTCATTCTTCAGCACCATGTTGAGGTGCTTGATGATCTTCGGATCGCCCTTCATGGTCGTCTCGTCCTCATTCTTGTGACCTGTGGCGCGGCCGGGGCGCGTGGCACAGCCGTCTTGGAGAGAATATAGGACGAAGGGCCGCCCCGATGCCAGTCGGGACGGCCATTATTTTCAGATTTCCCCTGTGATTACTTGAGTTTGCGTCGCAACTTCGTGTTTTGACTGCGGCTGCGTCTCAACTTCGTATGCTTTACAGCGACTGCGCCGCAAGGGCGCCGGAATTGCCTGCGGCTGAAAATCAGGCGCGAACCGAAGCCGGAATGGTGGTGTTGGCGGCATCGCCGGTGCCGCCGCAACCGGCCAGCATGCCGCGTACACAATCGATGCACTTGCCGCATTGCGGCCGGCTGTCCAGGGCGCGATAGACACCGGAGACACTGCGCGCGCTGGCTGCCGCCTCACGCACGCGCCGTTCAGTCAATCCGTTGCAGATGCAGATATACATTCTGAGCCGCAGCCTCCGATCGGGTGCGGTCGCCCCGGCCCGGGGGAGGGATAGGTGGCCCGGGAACCGTTGCGAACCGCTCGCAAAATCAGAGTGGCGACTCTGAGAATGAATGTCAATCGCCTTTGCGTGCCTCGCGATCCTTGAGCACCCGCCTCATGATCTTACCCGTTGCGGTCATCGGCAGCTCGGCAACGAAGGCGATCTCGCGGGGGTATTCATGGGCGGCCAGCCGGTCGCGGACATGCTGCCCCAGCTGGCGCGCCAGATCGTCCGAGGGCTCGACCCCCGCGGCCGGCACCACAAAGGCCTTCACGATTTCGGTGCGCAGCGCATCGGGCTTGCCGATCACCGCCGCCATGGCCACGGCCGGATGGCGGATCAGGCAATCCTCGATCTCCCCCGGGCCGATGCGATAGCCGCCGCTGGTGATGACATCGTCGGCGCGGCCCATGAAATGGAACAGTCCCTGGGCGTCGCGACGGCCCATATCGCCGGTCAGCAGCCGGCCGGCGCGGAACTTGGCCTCGGTTGCGGCAGGGTTGTTCCAATAGCGCAGGAACATCACCGGATCTGGGGCGGCCACGGCGATTTCGCCTGCCATGCCATCGGCCACCGGCTGGCCGTCCTCATCGACGATGGCGACGTCGTGGCCGGGCACCGCGCGGCCCATGGCGCCGGGCGGCGATGGCTCGATGCGCTGGTTGCACGACACCACCAGATTGCACTCGGTCTGGCCATAGAACTCGTTGATCGGCACGCCGAAGGTGTCGCGGCCCCAGTCGAGCAGCTCCGATCCCAGGCTCTCGCCACCGCTGCCGACACTGCGCAGGGCCAGATCGGCGGGCATGGCCGCACGGCTCACCCCGCGCATCAGCTTCAGCGCCGTCGGCGGCAGGAACACGTTGCGCACCCGCTCGGCTGCCATCAGCCGGAAGGCGGCCTCAGGGTCGAATTTACGCATCCGCTGCGACAGCACCGGCAGGCCCATGGCCCAGGCCGGCAGCAGCACGTCCAGCAGGCCACCGATCCAGGCCCAGTCGGCGGGGGTCCAGAACATATCGCCGGCCTGTGGCGGAAAATCATGGGGCATCTGAACACCGGGCAGATGGCCGGTCAGCACCCGGTGGGCATGCAGCGCCCCCTTGGGATTGCCGGTGGTGCCCGAAGTATAGATGATCACCGCCGGGTCGTCGGCGGCGGTATCCAGAATGCCGGGCAGGGCGCCGGTGGCATCGCGGAGCAGGCGGGCGAAGGCGGTGGTGCCGGCGGCCACCGGCTCCGGGCCGGTCACGATCACATGGGCAAGATCGGGGCAGTCGGCCCTGACCGACATCAGCGCCTCCACCCGGCCGGGATCGACCACCACGGCGCGGGCGCCGCTGTCGGCCAGCCGGAAGGCCAGCGCTTCCGGCCCGAACAGCGTGAACAGCGGCAGGGCGATCGCGCCGATCCGATAGACCGCCAGATGCGCCAGCGCCGCTTCGGGGCTCTGGCTCAGGCAGATGCCGACCCGGTCGCCGGGCTGCACGCCCAGATGCAGCAGGCCGGCCGCCAGCCGCGCCGCCTGACGGTCCAGATCGGCGAAGCTGAACACCTGCCGGCCGCCATTTTCATCGACATGCACCAGCGCCGTCCGATCAGGTGTTTCGGCCGCCCAGCGGCCCACGGTCTGGTGGGCGATGTTGATCCGCGGCGGCACTGACCAGCGGAAGCGGGCGCGCCACGCGGCCGTGGTTTCCTCGGGGCGGGGGGCTTGCAGCATTGGGTATGATCCTTCGGATGGCGGTACGGCATCTGCCGATCCTGCCCCGGCGGCGGTGCATCGTACAAGTCCCGCCACGACCTTGCCCAATAAGTTGGCACTGTCGGGGCTGGCGGTCCAACAGCCGCTTGACCCGCCCGTACACCCCGCTATCGTGCGGCAGCGGCACGGATCCGTGCGGCCAGGGGCTTTCGGGCGGGATTCAAAGGGATATAACGGGCATGGGCGGTCAGATCCCTGCGCATATCATCGTGCTGGGCAACGAAAAGGGCGGCTCCGGCAAGTCGACCACCGCCATGCATCTGGCGGTCGGGCTGATGAAGCTGGGGCAGAAGGTGGGCGTGATCGATATCGATGGCCGCCAGCGGACCATCAGCCGGTATATCGAAAACCGGACCATTTTCGCACGCGACCAGCCGAACTGGATGCCTGTGCCGGAAAACGCGGTCATCGCGCGATCAGACAAACAGAACCGCACGGATGTCGAGGCGGAAGAGCGTGAAAACTTCATCACCGCTCTTGCCAAACTGGCCCGTGACAATGACGTGGTGATCATCGACAGCCCAGGCAGCGATCATTTCCTGGCGCGACTGGCTCATTCCTTTGCCGACACGTTGATCACGCCGATCAATGACAGTTTCATTGACCTGGACGTGCTGGCGCGGGTGGATCCTGAAACGCTGAAGGTGCTGGGGCCCAGCGTCTATGCCGAGATGGTGTGGAACGAGAAGAAGAACCGCGCCATCCGCGATCGCGGCACCATCGACTGGGTGGTGATGCGCAACCGCCTGTCATCGACCGAAAGCCGCAACAAGCGCGATATGAGCCGGGTGGTGGAACAGTTGTCGCGGCGGGTGGGCTTTCGTGTGGCGCCCGGCTTCGGCGACCGGGTGATTTATCGTGAGTTGTTCCTGCGTGGGCTGACCATGCTGGATCTGCGCGACGTCGACGCCAATATCTCGCTGTCGATGTCGCATATCGCCGCCCGCCACGAGGTGCGCGGCCTGATCGAGGCCTTGCGCCTGCCGATGCTGGACGGCCGCGACCTGATCCTGTGATACCATGACCGCCACGGCCGCGGGTTGCGATGCCGCGGGCGGCATGATGGAATGCACCCGGTCCAGATCCCGCCGGAGTGCCCCGTCATGCATCAGTCGATGATCGTCGTCGACGACTTCTACGAAAACCCGCTTGAGGTGCGCGCTCAGGCGCTGGCGCTGGATTACCCGATGGTGGAAGGGCCGGGGATCTATTTTCCCGGCCGCAATTCCAGACAATTCATGCTGCCGCCCGACAGCGACCGCATGTTCAGCTATCTGGTGCGCGAACCGGTGGCGGGCAATCGCGGCATGGCCCATGGCAAATGCCGGCTGTCCTATGCCGCCGACACCCGGGCCGGCGTGGTGCATATCGACCCGGGCTGCGCCTGGGCCGGCATCGTGTTCCTGTCGCTGGACGAACATGCCCGCGGCGGCACCGAATTTTTCCGGCACAAGGAAACCGGCACCGACCGTGCGCCGCTGAGCAACGAGGAAGCCCAGGCGAAATTCGGCTGTGCCACGCCCGACGAGGTCTTGGACACGGTGCTGAAGCGCGATGGCGGCGACCGGTCGAAATGGGATCTGCAGATGGTTCTGCCGATGAAGTTCAACCGGCTGATCCTGTTCCGGCCCTGGCTGTGGCACACCAGCGGCGAGGATTTCGGCGATAGACCCGAGAACGGCCGCCTGGTCCAGATCCTGTTCTTCAAGCCCGGCGCAGCGTCGGCGGCGGCACGGCCGCAACGATAGGCCGTGGCGCGGCCCAACTGTCGCTGGCGGGATCGCCGCCGGTCGCGGCGGCCGTGCCATCGCCGGATGATGGCGGTGCCGCGGGGACCGTCGGCTGCATCCGGCGCGGTGTGCCCTGCGGTTCAGGCGGCAGGATCTGCGTGCGGATGACGTTTTCGACGAAGGCTGCGAGTCCTCCGGTCATTGCCGGCTCGATGACCGACAATGTCAGTGCCAGTGCTGCCCGTACCGCTTCAAGGGCAAGCGGCGCCTGTGTTGCGGGCAGCGTGTGCAGGCAGGCATGGATCACCAGAAACCGCAGATTGAGGCGGACCATATCGGCGACCAGACCGCCTTCGCTGCAGAAATCGGCCGGATCGCCAGGGGGCGGTGGCAGAACGCCGTCCGACAGGGCCAACGGGTCCAGTTGAGCCGCGGCCTGCTCCAGCGCGCCCGCAATCAGCAGCATGCGCGATGCCAGATCGGGGGTGGAACAGGGCGCGCCGGTGGTCCGCAGACAGCCGGCTGCCAAGCCGATGCCGGCCGCAGCCCAGCAACTGGCCGCATGATGGGATGGCTGGGCCGGCATGCCCATTGCTATCGACGGCGCCGGCATCGCTTTGGGGGCGGCAGCCGCCAGCATCATCCGCAGCACGGCCCGCCGGTACAACCCCGGTGGCAGCGCGTCTGCAAGGCGCGGGTCGGCAAGGTCGATCGCAGGGATCATGGGTGACGGACCGATCTGACAACAACAACCCATCGGGTCCGCGATATGGCCCGGCGGTGGGGCTTCTTGGCGCGGGCTCCGGCGAACAGGCGTAACAGCCCTGCCATGGCACACGACACCAGCGCAGGCGCGCGACATTATGTGCGGAATATGGTCGGGACGCCCGTCTGGGCGGGGCAACCGATTGGTCTGTGGGGAACCGATAGCGCTTCTGCAGGCCGGCTTCAAGGCCGGCACCGCGGTGTGCACGTTCATCCGTGCATCAGATTTCTACTTGAGGTTATTGGCAAAATCGCCTGTCCGTCAAGTGCCTTGGGCGGAAACTGCCGGGCAGAGGCCGCGACAGTCCGCATCGTGAAACAATTTTGACTGTGTGCGTCCTGACGAAAGCCGGCAGCGCGCACGAAAAAGCCGGCCACAAACCCCTGGCGGGGGCTGTGGCCGGCTTGATTGGCCGGCGACCGTGGCTGGTGTCGGTGTTACACCACCGGTTCCGGCATCTGATCGTGGTTGGGGCTCGTCGCCTCGCCACCATCGCCTTCGGGGCCGGTCGGGCCGGTATCGGGCACCGAGCCGCCACCGCGACGGCCGCCACGCGGCCGGTCGGGGCGCTTCGGCTTGTCGACGCCGCTGTCGAAGCGGAACACCGGCTTGCCCTCGTCGACATCGATCACGACATGGCCGCCATCGACCAGATGCCCGAACAGCACCTCTTCGGCCAGCGGCTGCTTGATCTTCTCCTGGATCACCCGGGCCAGTGGCCGGGCGCCCATCGCCTCGTCATAACCGGCATTGGCCAGCCAGCGGCGAGCCTCCTCGGTCAGCGAGATGGTGACCTTGCGGTCGGCAAGCTGGGCTTCCAACTGGTTGATGAACTTGTCGACCACCAGTTCCACCACGTCGATCGGCAGCCGGCCGAAGGGAATGACGGCATCCAGGCGGTTGCGGAACTCTGGCGTGAACATCCGCTTCACGACGTCCTGATCCTCGCCCTCACGGTCGACGCGGCCGAAGCCGATCGGCGCCTTGGCGATCTCGGCCGCACCGGCATTCGAGGTCATGATCAGCACGATGTTGCGGAAGTCGACCGTCTTGCCGTTATGGTCGGTCAGCTTGCCATAGTCCATGACCTGCAGCAGCACGTTGAACAGGTCGGGATGGGCCTTTTCGATCTCGTCCAGCAGCAGCACCGCATGCGGGTTCTGATCGATCGCGTCGGTCAGCATGCCGCCCTGGTCGAAGCCGACATAGCCCGGCGGTGCGCCGATCAGCCGCGACACGGAATGGCGCTCCATATACTCCGACATGTCGAAGCGGATCAGCTTGATGCCCAGCACTTCGGCCAGACGCTTGGCCACCTCGGTCTTGCCCACGCCGGTCGGGCCGGTGAACAGATAGGATCCGATCGGCTTTTCGGGGTCGCGCAGGCCGGCACGGGCCAGCTTGATGGCGTTGGACAGGGCGTCGATCGCCCGATTCTGGCCATAGACCACGGTCTTCAGGTTGTCGCCCAGATTGCGCAGGCTGTTCTTGTCGCGCGCCGACACGCTCTTTTCAGGGATGCGGGCGATGCGGGCAACGATGCCCTCGATCTCCTTGACGCTGATCTGCTTGCGGCGGCGCGATGGCGGCAGCAGCCGCTGGGCGGCGCCGACCTCGTCGATCAGATCGATCGCCTTGTCGGGCAGTTTGCGTTCATGGATATAGCGCACCGACAGGTCGACCGCGGCCTTCAGCGCGGCCTCGGTATACTGGACGTCGTGGAACTTCTCGTAATATGGCTTCAGACCCTTCAGGATCTTCACCGCATCCTCAGGGGTCGGCTCCGACACATCGATCTTCTGGAACCGGCGCAGCAGCGCGCGATCCTTTTCGATGTAGTTGCGGAACTCCTTGTAGGTGGTGGAGCCCATGCAGCGGATGGTGCCGGCCTGAAGCGCCGGCTTCAGCAGGTTCGACGCATCCATCGCTCCGCCCGAGGTGGCGCCGGCGCCGATGACGGTGTGGATCTCGTCGATGAACAGAACCGCATGGTCCTGCGCCTCAAGCTCGGTCACAACCGCCTTCAGCCGTTCCTCGAAATCGCCGCGATAGCGGGTGCCGGCCAGCAACGCGCCCATGTCGAGCGCATAGATGGTGGCGTCCTTCAGCACTTCGGGCACGTCGCCGGTCACGATCCGGCGCGCCAGGCCCTCGGCGATCGCGGTCTTGCCGACACCGGGGTCGCCCACCAGCAGCGGGTTGTTCTTGGTGCGCCGGCACAGAACCTGGATCGCGCGTTCGACCTCGCCGTCACGACCGACCAGGACGTCGATCTTGCCGGCGCGGGCCTTGTCGTTCAGGTTCACGCAATAACTGGCCAGGGCTTTGGCGCTGCCCTTCTGGCCGGTCTTGGTGCCCTCGCGCTGGGCCTCGTCCTCGGGCGCCTGGCCGGTGACCGGGGCGCCGCGCACGGTGCGGTTCTCGGTCATGCCCGACGCCTTGGCGATGCCATGGCTGATATAGTTGACCGCGTCCAGACGCGACATGTCCTGGGTCTGCAGGAAATAGACCGCATGGCTTTCCCGTTCCGAGAACAGGGCGACCAGGACATTGGCCCCGGTAACCTCGGCCCGGCCCGAGCTTTGGACATGGATCGCCGCCCGCTGGATCACGCGCTGGAAGCTGATGGTCGGTTTGGCCTCGACCCCGCTGTCTGTCACCAGACTGGCGAGTTCGTTGTCGAGGAAGTCGTTGAGGTCGACGCGCAGTCGATCGACATCCACGTCGCATGCCTTCAGGACAGCAACCGCATCCTGATCATCCAGCATCGCGAGCAGCAGATGTTCGAGCGTCGCGTATTCGTGCCGCCGGGCGTTCGCGATGGCGAAGGCGCGGTGCAGGCTCTGCTCGAGGTTCTTGGAAAGAATCGACATCAGTCCTTTTCCATCGTGCACTGGAGCGGATGCTGGTTGCGGCGGGCGTAATCCATAACCTGGTTGACCTTGGTTTCGGCAACCTCGAACGGAAACACGCCGCAGACACCGACGCCGTGATTGTGAACGTGGAGCATGATGCGGGTAGCTTCCTCCGCACCCTTGCCGAAAAATCGCTGCAGCACGTCGATCACGAACTCCATCGGAGTGTAATCGTCGTTCAGCAGCAAAACCTTGTACATCGACGGTTTGCGGGTCGCCGTCTTCGGTCGGGTATCGACCTCAGTGACTGTACCGTAACCGGGACGGTCTTCATCGGGCCTGCGTTCGCCGCTCATTCCCATTCCGTCGTGTTCGATCAGGATCCCTATGCCCTACCGTCTGAGGATATTGGATTTGGCCCGGACAGGAAAAGGCCTTGAAACGGTGACGCGTCGACCTATTGAAACCCCTGCGGCGCGATAAATTTTCGCACCGCGCCGAAATCGGCGCCTCACGGCCGATTGTGAACCGTCCTCCACGGCCGAAAAAAACCCGCAGCCGGTGATGCGGCTGCGGGCTGTTCGGATGTCCGCGCCCCGGATTGTGTCCGTGGTGCAACATCTGGATACTCTAGGCGGGGCTGAACGCTGTAGACGGGGCCGGGCGTCGTCGAGTGGGTCAGGCCCGCGGACGGCTGCCCGGCAGCACGAAGGTCTTCTGCCAGTGGCGGTTCATCGGCGACAGCGCCGCGCCGGCCAGTCTGAGGCCCACTTCCGACAGCTTCGCCGCATGTTCGACGTAAAGGTCGACCAGCCCGCGGGTATAACGCTCCTGCACCGCCGCCATCTCTTCGAACGACTGGGCCGACATGGCTTCGCGGGCGGTGTTGATGCCGAAGTCGATCCGGGCCTGAGTGAACGACACCAGACCATCGGTGGCATCGCCGAACGCCTTGGCGGCTTCGTTCGATGCATCGACCAGACCGCTCATCGCCTCGTCACGCATGCGCTGTGCCTCGGCGAAGGCGGCGGCAGGGTCGGTGATCATCTCAGCCGACATGCTCTTCTGCATGCCGTCGAACACCTCCATCGCCGCGGCGGCGGAGCGCTCGGCGATGCTGGTGGCGGTGCGCAGGGCCTCGGCCGCAACATCGGCCGCGGTGGTCGCGGCGGCGCTGGCGGCCACCTCTTCCATCAGCTCGGCCTGGGTCTTGCCGGTGGTGTGGGTCGCGGTCCTGGCAATCTCGGTCGTGGTCTTCGCCATCTCGGTCGCGGTCGACGCGGCGGTCTCGGTCGCGTCGGTGGTGGCGTCGACGATATCGGCGGCGGTCTCGGTCATGGCCTCGGTAACCTCGGCGGTCTGCGCCACAGCGGTATCGGTGGCGGCCTTGGTGGCGGCCGCGGCTTCGGTCGCGGCGGTGTCGGCTGCGCCCGTGCTCTCCGAGGTCGTGCTCTGAAGGGGCGAGGTCTCGGCGGTCACGGGCGCCTCGACAGGTGTCGCGGCGGCCGCTTTGGCCGGGGCTTTCGCGGGCGACGCCGCCTTCGTGGCGGTGGTCCGGGGCGTGGCACCGTTCGCGTCGGACGCGGTGCCGCGGGTGGTCCGGCCGCGCGTGGCGGGGCCGGCGGGCTTGCGGGTGGTCATGCGTCTCTCTCCGTTCGGTTCCGCACCGTCTGGCCGTGGGGTGCGGGCACCCTCTGCGGCGGTCCGGAATGCCGTGGACCGGACCGGCGAATGCCGGAATCCGGGGCTGGCTCTCAAAGATCTGTCCGGCTCAAAAAAAGTCTGGCCCGGACATGCCGACCTGCACCGCGACCCCGTCTGCCGGGTTCGCCTGCAAGGTTATGTTGCGTCGCAACATAACTTAACGCCTTCACGTGCTTGAGGTCAAGCCCGCCCGCGCTTGCGTTGCATCCGGTGACGTTGCATCCGGTGACGTTGCATCCGGTGACGCAGGCCGGCCGCCCGGTTCCCTTCGTGACACCGGTTCCCTTCGTGACCGACGGGGCGCGCCCGTTCAGTTGCGGCCATCGTAATCGACGCCGACCAGACCGTTCTTCGACACGGTCAGCTCGAAGGGCTGATGGCCGTCGACCAGCCCGCCATCCTGCGAGCGGATCGGCGGGTTGGTGACCACCGGGCGGGGCTCGCGCGGCGGCACGGGGTTGCCGTCGATCGAGAACAGCATCTGGGGATGGAACGCGGTGAAGGCCGGATCGGGCGCCTCGGCGGCCCAGAAACCGAACCGGCCATCCTGGCAGCGGGCCACCGTCCAATAAAAGCCCAGTGAGTGCAGGCGCTCACCCGCCGGCGCCGGCCTGAAGCCGCCCCCGGCAGCCAGCCGGTCGATCAGGGCTGCGGTCTGGGCCGCGCCAAGTTCGGTGCGGCTTTCGGTCGGCCCCCAGGGCGCGCCCGGCCGGCTCGCGGTGATCTTGGCGAGGTTAGCGCGTTCCCAGACCGTGGTGACCAGCGTCGACCCGCTCAACCGGCCACGGTTGTCTTCGCGGGTGACCAGATCATAGGTGCGGACCTGTTCGGGAAACACCGCATTATAGACCAGCCGGTATCGGTCCGGGATACCCGGCGCGCAGGATCGGGCCAGGTTGCCGCCGCCGACATAATCGAACCAGGTGAAGCTGCGGGTGATCGGGTCGCCCGCCGGGCCGCTTGCGGTGCAACCGGCGGTGATGGCGGCGGCAACCGCTGCCACGATCACGGCAGCACGCCTCCGGCCGCGGCTGCGTCCGATGGTCGAGGGTGCCGGCATCATTTCGGGCATGCGCGCTCCTTTGGTCACACCATGGCTGAGGAAATGGAATTAAGCCCATACACAACAAGAATTTTTGGGTTGCCGCAACTGCCCTCCCATGTCTAGGATGCAATTCCACGGATCACAACACTTCAGCCACCATTGCACAGAGCGCGTGTCGCTTGCCGGCCGCGCAATGGCAGATCGTCCCGAGGTCCGGGATACACGGCCCCGCCCTTTTTGGCTGGGCGTGAAACCCTGGGTCGTGGAACGCTGCGCTCCGCCCTCAGGCCGCCCTCGGGACGGACGGCACAGGCAATAGTGGCTGGAAGACAGGTCGTGATCCGGCACCGCAAGGTCAATGCAGCCCGGATGCTTCTGGCGCATCCGGCAAACGACAGGGACGGACACCATGGATATCGGTCGCTACAGCCGGATGCGGATCGCAAGGCCCGACGGATGCACGCGGTCGATATCGACGCGTGCGACGGCGGCGGTCGGAGTGACGGCAAGCGCCGGGCGCCCGGCCCGGTCATCGTTGGCTCAGGTGTCGCTGGCACGGCTGCCGCTGATCAGGCTGGCGCTGGTTCTTCTGGTGGCCGTGATGGCCGCCACCGGCTTCGCCCGCGATGCCGCCGCCGGCTATGCGGCGCTGGTGGTCGAGGCCGATACCGGCCGGGTGCTGTATTCCAAGAACGGCGATGTGCGCAATTACCCGGCGTCTCTGACCAAGATGATGACGCTGTATATGACCTTCGAGGCGATCAAGGCCCGCAAGTTTTCGATGGACACGGCCCTGCCGGTGTCGGCGCGTGCGGCGGGCATGGCGCCGACCAAGCTGGGTCTGCGCGCCGGCCAGACCATCAAGGTCAAGGATGCCATCTACGGCCTGATCACCAAATCGGCCAATGACGCCGCCGTGGTGCTGGCCGAGGCGATCAGCGGCAGCGAGATCGCCTTCGCCCGCGCGATGACGGCCCGGGCGCGCAAGCTTGGCATGGAGAAGACCACTTTCCAGAATGCCAACGGGCTGCCGAACCGCCATCAGTTGTCCACCGCCCGCGACATGGCGACGCTGGCCGTGCGCCTGATGAACGATTTTCCCCGCGAATACGCGCTGTTCTCGACCAAGTCCTATAACTACAAGGGCCAGGAACTGCGCAATCACAACCGGCTGCTCAGCTCCTATACCGGCACGGACGGGATCAAGACCGGCTATACGCGCGCTTCGGGCTTCAACATCGTGGTCTCGGCGGTGCGGGGCGATCGCCGGCTGATCGGGGTGATCTTCGGCGGCTCCACCTCGCGGGAACGCGACAAGGCGGTGGCGGCGCTGCTGGACAAGAGCTTCACCCGGCTGGCCTCGGAAACCCCGGCCGAGCGCCAGCGCGCGATCGCCTCGGCCCGGGCCCGCGGTGAATTGCAGATCGCCCGGCTGGAGCGTGATCTGGACGATATCGGCGGCAGCGGCATTCAGGTGGCCTCGATCACCGACGCACAGGTCGCGGCCGCCGAGCGTGACATG
Source organism: Tistrella bauzanensis (assembly GCF_014636235.1). Taxonomy (NCBI): domain Bacteria; kingdom Pseudomonadati; phylum Pseudomonadota; class Alphaproteobacteria; order Geminicoccales; family Geminicoccaceae; genus Tistrella; species Tistrella bauzanensis. The sequence goes on along the minus strand of NZ_BMDZ01000006.1, from coordinate 37,598 downwards.
ACCGGTGCGGCCGCCATCGCCGCGGTCGACGAGGATGATGCCGAATTTGCCGAGGCAACACAGGTGGCTGCCGCCGCCGCCCCCACCCCCGCACAGGCCCCGGCAACCCAACTCGCGGTCGTCGCGCCGGTTGCCGCCGACACGACCAATGCCCGCGCCGCAGATGTCCGCACCGGTCCGGTGCCGCAGCCGGTTGCCCAGGGTGACACGCAGTATGCGGCGGTTGCGCCCAAGCCGCGGGTGTTCGACGCGCAGGGCCGCTGGGGCATTCAGTTCGGTGCCTTCGGCCGGGTCGATGCTGCCCAGGGCCTGGTCGGCCGGGCGCAGGATCTGCTGCCGGCAGAGCTGCGCGGCGGGGCCGAAACCGCGGTGGAACCGCACAGCATCGGCGGTCGCTATATCTATCGGGCGCGGATGATGGGCTTCGAAGGCGAGCGGCCGGCCCGTCAGGCTTGCGCGCTGCTGGACAAGCGCGGCATCGCCTGCATCCTGGTGCCGCCGATCAGCGCGCTGTCGGCCGCCGGCTGATCAGCCGGCCGCGACCTCAAAACCACGTTCCCGTCAAACCTGCCCCGGTCGATCGATCGGGGCAGGTTTGTTTGCTGGCGGCGCGGGTGTTCATCGTGCTGGCGGCGCCGGTGTTCATCGCGCTGGCGGCGCGGGTGTTCATCGCGCTGGCGGCGCCGGGCTTGACCCGCGCCGCCACAGCCGCCACCCTGCCAAACGTCGCGCGGGCCAGGGGGCGGCGCGTTCAGGGCGCCACGTCTGGGCAGCCGTTCATCCTATCGGCGCAGGAGCCTCCGCATGAAAACCTATCTGATCGTCATGGCGCCCGTGCTGCTGGGCATTCTGCTGCTGGGGCTGTCGATGGGTGCGGTGGACTGGGTATCTGCGCTCATCGTGGCGGTGATCATGACCCTGCTGTTCGTCTTCACCATGTGGTACCGGCCGCGCGGCTGACCGCTGCGCTACACAAACAGGGGGCGACGCCCATGGCCCGGCCGCGCGGGGTGCTGGTCTTCGGATCGGTCAATCTGGATCTGGTTCTGCCCTGCGTGCATCTACCGGCGGCGGGCGAGACGGTGGCCGCCGCCGACCCGCTGCATCTGCCGGGCGGCAAGGGCGGCAATCAGGCCTTCGCCGCCGCCCGCGCCGGGGCTGCGACCCGGCTTGCCGCCAGCCTTGGACATGATGCGGCAGCCGATGCGGCGCTGGACGGGCTGGCCCAGGCGGGTTGCGACCTATCGCTGACTGTGCGCGGCACCCGGCCCACCGGCATCGCGGTCGTGGCCATCGGCCCGCGCCGGGCGGCTGTCGATACGGCCAGCGGCAGCTCGGCATTTGACAACCAGATCATCGTGGCCGCCGGTGCCAATGCCGATCTCGACGACCGCGCGGTCGCCGATGCCGATCTGGCGGGCATGGTGCTGGTCACCCAGAACGAAACCCCCGCTCCGGCGCTGGCGCGGCTGCATCGCCGCGCACGCACCGCCGATGCCGTGGTGGTCCACAATGCCGCACCGGCCCGGGGGCGGGATGCGCCGCCGCTGATCGCGGTCGACTGGCTGGTGGTGAATGAAACGGAATGGGCTGACCTGTCGGGTCAGGCCATGGACGATGACAGCGCCGGTGACGGCCAGGGCGGCCGGAGCGCGGACGGCGCGCTTGCGGCGGTCCTGCTGGCCGGCCGCGATGCGCTGGGCCTGCGGGCCGATCAGCGGGTGGTGCTGACCTTGGGGCCGCGCGGCGCCGCGGTTCTGGATGGCTGCGACGTTCTGATTCAGCCTGCCCCGGCGGTGGCCGTGGTCGACAGCACCGGTGCCGGTGACGCCTTCGTTGGCGCCTTCGCGGCTGGCCTGGTGCAGGATGCTGCGGCGACGGGATCGGCGCTGGCGGCCGGCGTCGCGGCCGGCGCGCTGGCCTGTGGCGCTGTGGGTGCCCGCAGCGCCACACCCGATGCGGCGGCGATCGCGGTGATGCGGGCCGGCCTGCCGCCGCAGCGGCTGGTGCAGGGTCAGCCGTCGGCGCGATAGGCCAGACGGATCACCCCCCAATGCCGGCCCTGCACGGCGATCGGCACCGCCAGATCCTTCATCAGGGCGAATTGTCCGCCGCCCATGTCGCGGCGATAGGTCTGTAACAGGAAGCGCTTGGTGCTGCGCGCGGCCCGAAGCCCGGTACGGTCGTCGAATTTGCGCCGGTTGCGGGCATTGGCCGCATTCCACACCGCATCCCGGCCCTGGGGCTTCGAGAATTTGGCATTGTGGGTCGGCAGATAACCGTTGCGGTCGACCGCCGCGCAGAACACCACTTTCGGGTCCAGGCTCAGCACCGGTTCCTGGATCCGGGGCAGAAGCTGATCGCACAGATCGGTGAAGGCGGTGGTGAACTGTATGGGGTTCGATCCGGCCACCGGGCGATACTGTTCGTCGAACAGGCCGCGAAGATCGATGCGGCCGGCCTTGAGCGCCGTTTCGAAAGCCTCGCCGGCCAGGGTCGCGGCCCGCGTCGCCGCGGCGATGAACGGGGTGTCGACGGTCTCGGCGCCGGCGCCGGCCGTCAGCTCGATCAGGCTTTCAGACACGTCGAGCAATTGCACCAGTTGGGTGTCGGCTTCGTCCAGTCGGGCGCGCGACTGCGCCACTTCGCCGTTCAGGGCGCCGACCTCGGCGCTGATCTCGGTGCACACCCGGGTGTTTTCACCGGCGCCGGCGGCGATCCGGCCGACCTCGCCGCCGATCATGCCCACCGCATCGGCCAGTCCGTCGATGACCCCGCCGATCCGGCCGGTGCCGTCACGGACATGTTCGGCCCGACCCAGCGTGTTGCTGCTGACCTCGACCAGGGCGCGTACCTCTGTGCCAAGCTCGCCCAGCGTGCGGGCGATCTGCGCGGTCGCCTCCTGAGTGGAGCGGGCAAGACTTTTCACTTCGCCCGCGACCACGGCAAAGCCACGGCCGGCATCGCCGGCACGCGCCGCCTCGATCGTGGCGTTCAAGGCCAGCAGATTGGTCTGCTTGGCAATCCCGTCGATCTGGCCGGACACCTTGCCCACCCGGTCAAGTGCCGCGGCCAGGGCATCCAGGCGCCGGGCGATATCCGCGACCCCGCCAGCCAGATCGCGGATCTCGTCCAGCGTCTGGGCGGCCTCGGCACGCGACGAGGCGGCCTGACGTGCCGCCTCGGCCGCGCGTTCATTGGCGGCGCGCGCGGCGGTGTCGATCGCGCGATTGTCCTCGGCCATCCGGTCGACCCGGGCCGACAGGGTGCCGAACCGTTCCGATTGTCCACGCAGGGCGCGCGCGACATCATCCACCTTGCCGACGATGTCGGCGACCCGCACCCCCAATCCGCCCGCGCGGTCGGCAAGGCGGGCGATCGTCTCGCTCATCGACATGCCGTCGCCCGTGGTGGATCTTTCGGGAACTCCCATCGCTGTCATCTTTCCTCCCCAGGACGTTATACCGGGTGCGGATTGCACACCGGCGATGGCCATCCCTCGGCTTGCCGCGTTCTTTTTGATGCGCGGTCTGGTTGACCATCATGTCGCAAGCCTTCGCCACATGCCAGCGCCGGACGCCGATCGTATCGCGAACAGGACCAAGGTCGGGGATGTGCGACCCGTGATCGATCTGGGGGAAGTGTGGCGGGTGCAGGGAAGCATACTTGCGGCGGTGGTATCAGGAGCCTAAAACCGGATCTGGCTGTGGTCCGGACGGCAGACCGCCGGCATCGGCACAGATCCCGGCATTCGAAGGTTGGTTATCACCGTGCCAGAATTTCTCATGTCCGCCGACGGGCTGGGCGCGCTCGCCACCGTGATCATGATCGACATCGTGATGTCGGGCGACAACGCCGTGATCATCGGCATGGCCGCAGCCGGTCTGCCGGCCACGCTGCGGCGCAAGGCCATCATCTATGGCATTCTGGCGGCCACGGTGCTGCGGATCGCCTTTGCGGCGGTGACCGTGCAACTGCTGGCAATCATCGGCCTGACGCTCGCCGGCGGCATTCTGCTGCTGTGGGTGGCGTGGCGGATGTGGCAGGAACTCCGCGCCAGCCGCCGGGCCGCCGCCGCCGAAGCCGCCGCTGCCGCCAGCCCCCCCGGCGCATCGGCCGGCGACGGGGTGGACCTGCCCGGTGCGGCCGCTGCCGCGCCCAAGACCATGCGCCAGGCGCTGACCTCGATCATCATTGCCGATGTGTCGATGTCGCTCGACAACGTGCTGGCGGTGGCCGGTGCTGCGCGCGAGCATGTCGAGGTGCTGGTCATCGGTCTGGTGCTGTCGATCGCCCTGATGGGGCTGGCCGCCAATTTTGTCGCCCGCCTGCTGGAGCGCTGGCACTGGTTGGCCTATCTGGGTCTGGCGATCATCACCTATGTGGCCCTCGACATGATCCTGCGCGGCAGCACCGAGGTGATGCAGGCGGGAGTGTTTTTTTAGGCCCTCGCCGGGCGGGCGCTGCCGCGCCCTTGGCCGCCGCCTCAATGGCGGCTGGGGGAAAGGGTGGGCCGTCGCCGCGTTTAGGCCCAGTCTGTTTGCCCCTCGCCGGGCGGGCGCTGCCGCGCCCTTGGCCGCCGCCGCAATGGCGGCTGGGCGCGCGCGTCATCGGCTCGGGCGCATCATCGGCTCGGACGGTCTCAGGCGAAGACGGTCCGGATTTCGGCTGCGATGTCGGCCGCGTGGGTTTCCAGGGCGAAATGGCCGGTGTCGAGGAAGGTCACCCGCGCCTCCGGCATGTCGCGCTGGAACGCCTCGGCGCCCTGCGGCAGGAAAAACGGATCGTGGCGGCCCCACACCGCCAGGAAGCGCGGCTTGTGGGTGCGGAAATACGCCTGGAATGCCGGATAGAGCGCGATATTGGTCTTGTAGTCGCCGATCAGGTCCAGTTGCACATCCTCGGCACCCGGACGGCCAAGATAATGGACATCCAGGGTGTAGCCATCGGGTGAAACGGCCGACGGGTCCGCCACCCCGTGCGTGTACTGCCAATAGGTCGTCTCCGGCGTCAGCATCGCGCGCAGTGCCTGACGATTGGCGATGGATGCATCGGCCCAATAGGCACGGGCGGGGTTCCAGCCCTCGCTCAACCCGTCGACATAGGCGTTGCCGTTCTGAGAGATGATCCCGGTGATCCGCTCCGGATGGCGGATCGCGAGGCGGAAGCCGGTGGGCGCGCCATAATCGAAGACATAGATGATGAACCGGTCGAAGCCCACGATTTCGGTGAAGCGCTCGATCGTGCCGGCGATCGACTCGAAGGTGTTGGCTTCAGGATCGGCCGACCGGCCAAAGCCCGGCAGATCCGGCGCGATGATGTGGAAGCGGTCGGCCAGACGGGGCACGAGATCGCGGAACATATGGCTGGAACTGGGGAAGCCGTGCAGCAGCAGCAGCTTGGGCGCGCCAGCCGTCCCCGCCTCGCGGTAATGGGTGCTGATGCCGTCGACATCGATGGTCCGATAGGCAATCGCGGTCATGGCGGTTCTCCTGATCACGTGTAACCGTCTAATATCTCACAAACCGGTTATCCATCGACCAGTGTCCGATGTCAACCGGCATCGTAACCTCTCAAGTAGATTTTTGACGGTTACCTCTCTTTCCATGTGGGAACAGCCGGCGTCGGATCGCAGCACGCTATGGCGGTGGTAGCCCCATCCGATATTGGATATGAAACCTGACCATTGCCAGAAAGAGGGTTACGATCCGCTCTCATCATGGCTATCTTGATGATGATATGGACAGTCACGGATTGATGGATGGACAGCACCGCCATGCCTGTGAACATGCCGGCCTATTTCATTGCCGATGCCTTGGGGCTCGATTTTCTCAATGCGATCGCCACCACGACCGATGGGCCGGTCGACTGGATCGGTGATGGCAAGGGGCTGGTCGACTGGCTGCGGCAGGCGGCACTGGTGCCAGAGCCGGAGCTTGACGCGATTGCCGGGCGTGCCATGCCGGGAGAACTCGATCGCGTCGCCGATCAGGCCCGCGATCTTCGCGAATGGTTCCGGGGCTTCGTGACCAGCCATATGGGTAAGCCGCTCACGGCCGGGATGCTGCAGGATCTGGCCCCGCTCAATCGCCTGCTGGAGCGTGACGAGGCCTTCAGCCGGATCACCCTTCATGACGGGAACCATCTGGCCCTGGAGACGGCGCGGCGCTGGCGCTCGCCGGAGGGGCTCCTGCTCCCGATCGGTGAGGCGATGGCACGCGTGGTCGTGGAGGAAGATTTCACACAGGTGAAAGCCTGCCAGGGATCGGGCTGCACGCTTCTCTTTGCCGACCACACCCGCAGCCGGTCGCGCCGCTGGTGCAGCATGAGTGTTTGCGGCAACCGGTCCAAGGTATCGTCGCATCGCAGCCGCCGGAAGGCGGCAGAGGTGTAAGGCCGGGGGGTTGGCCGGGGTCGGCGGCAATCCCGGCACGGCATTCGGGATGGGCGAGCTGCGATCGGACATGCAAAGGGCCGCATCCTTGCCAGATGCGGCCCTTTGCATGTGGACGGGACCGGATCGTACCGGGCGCGCGGATCAGTCGGCGATCGCGGCCGGAACCGCGACGCCGGCCCTGGTCAGCACCCGGGCAAGCTCACCCTTCAGCACCGCCAGGCGGTCGGTATCGGCCGCCTCGGCGCGCGCGACCAGCACCGCCTGAGTGTTGGAGGCGCGCAGCAGCCACCAGCCGCCATCGACCTTCACCCGAACGCCATCGGTCCGGTCGACCTCGGCACCCTCGGCCGCCAGCAGATCGGCGATGTCCGCAACCACGTCGAACTTGCGGTCGTCGGCACAGGGCACCCGGATTTCGGGGGTGTTGACCATGTCGGGCAGGCTGTCGCGGATGTCGGTGATGCTCTCGCCGCTGGCCACCAACTGGTCGAGCAACCGCATGGCCGCATAGAGCGCGTCGTCATAGCCGTAATAGCCGTCGGCGAAGAACACATGGCCGCTCATCTCGCCGGCCAGCGGGCTCGATGTTTCCTTCATCTTGGTCTTGATCAGCGAATGGCCGGTCTTCCACATCAGCGGCGTGCCGCCCAGGCGTGCGATCTCGTCGAACAGGGCCTGGCTGGCCTTCACGTCGGCAATGATCGTGGCATTGGGGATGCGGGCGATGATCGGGCGCGCCAGGATCATCAGCAGCTGATCGCCCCACAGGATCCGGCCCTTGCCGTCGACCACGCCGATGCGGTCGCCGTCACCGTCGAAGGCGACGCCGAAATCGGCGCCTTCCTCGGCGACCCGCGCGATCAGGTCGACCAGGGTGTGCGGCTCGGTCGGATCGGGGTGATGATTGGGGAAGGTGCCGTCGATATCGGCATAGAGCAGAACATGACGGCCGGGCAGGTTGCGCGCCACCATGGTCAGCGCCTCGCCGGCGGCACCGTTGCCCGCATCCCACACCACCACCGGTTCGCGGGTCACGGCCTGGAACAGGCCCTCGGTCAGGCGGGCGACATAGGCCGAGAGCACGTCGGGGGCATCGTTGTCGGCACCGAGCGAGGGGGCTGCCAGCAGCTCGCCTCCGGCCGCCAGCCGGCCCATCTCGCGGATGTCCTCGCCGAAGAACGGCTTGCCCAGCATGACCATCTTGAAGCCGTTCTGGTCGGGCGGGTTGTGCGACCCGGTGACCATGATGCCGCCGTCGACGCCCCGGGTCTGGGCCGCGTAATACAGCATCGGCGTGGGGCCAAGGCCGACCCGCAGCACATCGACGCCGCCTTCGGTCAGGCCACGGACCAGGGCGCCTTCCAGTTCGGGCGAACTGATCCGCCCATCGCGGCCGACGGCGGCCGAATTGCCGCCGCGGGACTTCAGCATATGGGCGAAGACCCGGCCGATGGCATAGGCATCCTCGGTCCCCAGGGTCTCGCCGATGATGCCGCGGATGTCATATTCACGCAGCACGCTCGGATGAAAGCGGTGGACGAGCTTGGTCACGGATGGCCTCTCGGGGTCGGTTGCACGCAGGGGCGATAGAACGAAACGGTGCGAACGGAATGTGCCGCGGTACCGGCTGTGGTGGCGCGATCAGGCGGCGCCGGGTGTCGGCCGGCCGATCGAGGTATAGGTGAAGCCGCGACCGACCATTTCGGACGGGGCATAGACGTTGCGAAGGTCGACCATCACCGGCGTCTTCATCACCGCCTTGACCCGGTCGAGGTCGAGCGCGCGGAACTGGTTCCATTCGGTGATCAGCACCGCGACATCGGCACCTTCCAGGGCATCATAGGCATCCGCGGCCCAGGTCACCCCGGTCAGCAGGCGTCGTGCCTCGGTCATGCCTTCGGGATCATAGGCCCGCACGCGCGCGCCGGCCCGCAGCAGCGCCGGAATGATGTCCAGGCTCGGCGCCTCGCGCATGTCGTCGGTGTTGGGCTTGAAGGTCAGGCCCAGCACGCCCACGGTCTTGTCGCGCAGGCTGCCGCCGGCTGCAGCGACCACACGCTCGGCCATCCGGCGTTTGCGGGCCTCGTTCGACGACACGACCTGCTCCACCAGAGTCAACGGCGCGCCATATTGCTGGGCGCTGGACACCAGGGCGCGGGTGTCTTTCGGAAAGCACGATCCGCCGAAGCCGGGCCCGGCATGCAGGAACTTGCGGCCGATGCGGCCGTCGAGCCCGATGCCGCGCGCGATGTCGTGAACATTGGCGCCGACCTTCTCGCACAGATCCGCCATTTCGTTGATGAAGGTGATCTTGGTCGCGAGAAAGGCGTTGGCGGCGTATTTGATCAACTCGGCGCTTTCGATCGTCGTGTGCACGATCGGGGTTTCCATCAGGAACAGCGGCCGGTACAGCTCGGTCATCAGGTCGCGCGCACGGTCGCTGTCGGTGCCGGCAACCACCCGATCCGGGCGCATGAAGTCTTCGATCGCCGAGCCTTCGCGCAGGAATTCGGGGTTCGAGGCAACGTCGAACTCGATCTCAGGCCGGGTTTCGGCCAGCAGCGCCCTGACCCGGCCACCGGTGCCCACCGGCACGGTCGACTTGGTCACGACCAGGCGATAGCCGTCGGCGGCCAGCGCCACCTGACGCACCGCCTCGAACACATAACTCAGATCGGCATGGCCGTCGCCACGACGGCTGGGGGTGCCGACGGCGATGAACACCACCTCGGCGCCGCGCACCGCCTCGGCCAGATCGCTGGTGAAGCCCAGCCGGCCGGCGCGGACATTGCGCGCCACCAGATCCTCCAGCCCCGGCTCGTAGATCGGGATCTCGCCGCGCAACAACCGCTCGATCTTCGACTGGTCGTTGTCGACGCACACGACCGAATGGCCGAATTCGGAAAAACAGGTGCCCGACACAAGCCCGACATAGCCCGTGCCGATCATCGCGACGCGCATGAAGCCCTGGTCCTTCTCAAGCTGGCTGGCCGCCGGTATCCGCCCTGGCGTCTACCCCGACCGCGCATCCCGGCCTGGCCGGAACGCGCAAACGGCGCACGAAGCCTGCGACGCGCCGCGATCGCGGTCGGTCATCAGGCTCCGTGCGCCGAACTATAGCCTTACTGGGCGGCGTCGCGGTAGGCCGAAAGCCGCTCGGCCAGGAAGTCCTTCACCTGATCGCGCAGGTCCACCCGGGCCAGCGAAAAGGCGATATTGGCATGGATGAAGCCGGCCTTGTCGCCGCAGTCGAAGCGCTCGCCCTCGAAGCGCAGAGCGTGGAAAGGCGTGTTGCCCACCATGGCGCGGATGGCGTCGGTCAGCTGGATCTCGCCGCCCGAGCCGCGTTCATGCCGGCCCAGATGCTCGAAGATCTCGGGCTGCAGGATGTAGCGGCCGATCACGGCGGTGCGCGACGGCGCATCGCCGGATTTGGGCTTCTCGACCATGCCGCGGGCGGTGACCAGACGGCCGTCGTCATCGGCGATGTCGATAATGCCATAGCGCGCGGTATTCTCGGCCGGCACGTCCATCGCCGCCACGACATTGCCACCCTTCTGCTCGTAGACCTCGACCATCTGGCTGAGGCACGGGCGGTCGGCAAGCACCAGATCGTCGGCAAGCAGCACCGCGAAGGGCTCGTTGCCAACCAGATGGCGGGCGCACCACACGGCATGGCCCAGGCCCATCGGCTCCTGCTGGCGGGTATAGGACACATTGCCGGCCTTCGGCAGCCAGCGGCGCAGCTGCGCCAGTTCCTCGCGCTTTCCGCGCTCCTGCAGCGTCCATTCCAGCTCGAACGACTGGTCGAAATGGTCTTCAATGGCGGTCTTGTTGCGGCCGGTGACGAAGATCAGCTCTTCGATGCCGGCGGCACGGGCCTCTTCCACCGCATACTGGATCAGCGGCTTGTCGACGACAGGCAGCATTTCCTTCGGCATGGCTTTGGTGGCCGGCAGGAAGCGCGTGCCCAGGCCACCCACGGGGAAGACGGCTTTACGAACGGGCTTGGTGATGCTCATGGACCTAATCGCTGGATCGAATTCTTGAGGCGTTCTTCGGAACGATCGTCCGACCGGTCACGTCACTGCCGATATCGCGGAGACCACGTGCTGCCCACACGCTCCGCAGCGGATGCCGGTTGCCTCCTCGCCTCGGGCAGGAGCAACGTCGATCCGCCGATCGACTGTATGTATATTGCATCGCAACAGAGGGCGATGCGACGCCTAATTTCACCTGCCCCGTTTTTGTCACCGGAGGGGGCAATCAGGCGTGTCACGGTCACATGTCGGACCTATCTGCGCCGTGTGTATACCCTTTCCGACCCGAAAATGCAATCGCAGCCCCGATCTCGCGTCTGCGGAAACAGCCAGGGGCCTGTGCATACGGCAAGGATCATGCGCCGGATGCGGGCCGGGTCAGGCGGTCGCGGGCGGCGTTGACCCGGGCCGCCAGCGCGGCGCTGCCGCCCTGATCCGGATGCACCCGGGCCATCATCCGCCGCCAGGCCGCATGGATGTCGGCGGGGCTGGCATCGGCGGCCACATCCAGAATGGCACGGGCTTCCGCCGCGGTCATCGCCTCGTCCGAGGGGGGCGGCCCGGCCTGTCCATCGCCGTCACCGGTTCCGTCACCGGCCGGGCCGGCCGCGTCATCGGCCCAGTCCGGACCGATCATGCGCTCTCCCCAGGTCTCCAGCAGCCGCGCCGCATCCGGGTCGTTGATCCGCCAGTCATTGAGCCAGTGGCGCAGGCGGTCGGGGGGCAGATCGGCCAGCGCGCGGCCGCGATCGGGGCCGGTCAGGATCACGCCGGTCATGGCGCCGGTGTCGGGGTCGAGTGTCATCCGCAGGCTGGCGGTTTCCACGGTCTTCGGGCGGGCCTGCGCGCGGCCGGCCTGTCCGAAGCCGCCGCCGGGCGGGTTGGCCGACCGTGCCCGGCGCAGCAGGTGATAGACCGGCGCCAGTTTCAGGGCGGTGCCCGCCAGCCGCAGCACCAGGGGAAACGCCGCCGCAGCCACGGCCACCACGGCCGGCCATCGGCCGGTGACCGCCAGCAACAGGGCGGCCACGACGGCGATCGCGGCCAGACTCCATAATGCCACCCGGGTCAGGGCGGCGCGGCTCATGCCGCGGCGTCTGCCGTGGCGCCTGTTTCCCAGCGCACCGCCCAGCCCCAGCACGACCAGCAGCAGCGTGACGAACCCCGCCAGCAGCGCCCAGACCATCGGTCAGCCTCCGCCCATGCGGTCGGCCAGCAGGCGCAGGGCCGCCGGATCGGCGCGCCCCGGCCGGTCCAGGGCACGGGGGCCGTGCGACACGAAGGCCGCGACCGCCCCCAGCAGGGCACGCAGCCGGTCGGGCCCGGTGCTGTCGAAGGGCAGCAGGGCGCCGCCGGTCATCCGCGCGATCCGCTGGAAGCCGGCGGCCGCCACCGGATCATGTCCTTCCTGAAAGATGAAGGCGCGCACACCGAGCAGCGCCAGATCGGCCGCGTGGCCGTCGAGCACGTCCTGGGGTTCCTCCAGCGCGTCGCCCACGAAAACCAGCGCCTTCACCGGCACCACGCGCGCCTCGGCCACGGCATGCGACAGGACGCGTGCAATCTGGGTGCGGCCGCCCCGGCAGTCGATCCTCGACATGGCCCGGGCAAGCCCTTGGGCGTCGCCCGTCCAGCGGCTGGCGCGGCATTCGTCCAGACCGCGATAATAAACCAGTTGCACCGCCAGCCCGCCATCGCCGGCAACCCGGAACATCTCGCCCTGCTGGCTCTGGGCCAGATCCCAGCCCGGCTGCCGGCTCTGGGTGGCGTCCAGCGCCAGGATCAGCCGAGCGGCACCCGTGCCGGCGGCGGCAGGCTGCGCCGGTGCCATCTGGCGGGCCTCGGCCAGAAAGGCATCGACGGCGCCGCGCGATGCCGGCTGCACATGACCGGATGGCGGTGTGCGGCCGCGGCGATGGTCCAGATCTGAGCGGTCACGGGTCATCAGGCGGGGGTTCCGGGCATGCTGGCAGGATATCAGCCCCTGAAACACAAGGCTCATACAGGCGATGTGGTGTCGCCGCCCCCGATGGCCAATGGCTTTGATCCGCCGACGTCGATCCGCCGTCGCCGATCCTTCTGGCGGGTTCAGGGGATGATCGACCAGTTGCCGGAAAGGGGAATATAGGTCGTGTTTGCGGCGGCAACGCCGCCCGCGACCGCTTCCAGGGCGGCGTCATCCAGATCCCGGTCGCTGCTGCTGCGCTTCAGCCGCGGGATCAGTGACCGCCAGTCGAATTTGAAACCGCGGGACTGGCCGGCCTGGCCCAGAATCTGTGCGGCCTCCTCTGGCGTCATCGCCGCGATCAGCGCCGCCGCGGTCTGCGGATCGGCGGCCAGAATCATCAGATTGGCAGTGGATATCATCGGGTGCGCTCCGGCTTGCCGAGATGTGGATCAGTTGGCGGTGATCGACCAGGGTCCGGCCAGCGGCACGGGCATGCCGCCGGCGCCGCCGGCGACGCCTTCAAGCGCCGCATCGTCGAGGTCGCGATCGGCCGACTGGCGCTTCAGTCGCGGGATCAGCGATCGCCAGTCGAATTTGAACCCGCGCGCCTCGCCGGCATCGCCCAGAACCCGGGCGGCATCCTCGGCGGTCAGCGCCATCACCAGCGCCCCGGCGACGGTCGGGTCACTGGCAAGCATGATCAGGCGGGATGTGGGAACCATGGCTGCATCCTCCGTGGGGCGCCTTGTCGATCATCGACGGCCACAGAATGCACCGGCCGGGCGCCTTGCGCATCCGGGAATGGCCGGCCGGGTTGCCCGTGGTTCACCGGGCCATGCCGTCGGCGCGGCGTCCCGGCACGCTCCGATCACCTGGGGCCGTATCGCCAGCGATCGATCATGAATGCCACCTGGCGATCATCCGGGGTCAGATGAGACAGGCGGTCGCGGCGATGCAGCCAGATCGATACGAGTTCGGGCACGAAACCGCCGGCCAGGACGTCCGGGCTGAAATTGCCATGGACATCGCCCTCCCATGGTCGGGTCGGCGGCTCGCCGGTCAGCAACTGGCCACCGGTTCGCGGCAGGTCCGAGAATGAGAAGGCCAGCGGCTCATCGGGATAGAAGCCGGGATGCCATGCCTCGATGCCGCCACCGATATTGACCAGCCCGGTCGCCGCATGGGCGATCCAGGCGTCGATACTGCGTGCCAGCAAGCGGAACAGCGACTTGTCGCCGTGGTCGGGAAACAGGTTCGCACCATGATACAGGATCAGCTCGATGCCGTCGGTCAGTCGCGCCTGTCTCGCCTGAAATCGGGTCCGGCGCGCGAACACCTTCAGCTTCAGGGCATGGTCGGCGTCGCTCAGATCACGGTCATTGGTGGAAAGCAGCATGTCGGCCCGAGGGTGTTCCGCAAAGCGCAGCGAGAAGGCCGGTGTCAGGCCGGCGCGGAGATTCTCGCGTGCCGCCGCGATCGCCCGCAGATTATCCGCCACCCGTCCGCCGAGCGTGTCCTTCAGCGACACCACGAATTCGGCGGGAAGCGGCGCGGGGCGCGTGACCGGGGCGGGTGCGGCAGTGGGTGTGGCGGAGGGCGGGGGATCTGCCGGCAAGACGGTCATGGCCGGATACTGCCGTGTCACCCGGTCGAAGATCATCTCGATGGTCGCCAGATAGTTCGGCACCGATATCACCGGCGCCACCTTGCCGCGCGCGCCCTGACGCACACCCAGCCACACGCCATAGGCATGCATGGCCCGATCGTCGCTGGCCCCGGCGGCGACGGCCAGGGTCAGTTCGCGCAGGCCGCGCGCCAGATCGGCCGTCTGGGCCGCCGGCATGCCGGGATCGGCGGTCGCCACGGCAAAGGACCGTATCAGCTCTTTCGGAACCGGGTCGGCATGGGCCGCGATCGCGAACCGGACCCGGCCATTGGCGCCGATGGTGAGAAAGCCCGCGCGGGTCTTCTGGACGCGTTGCGCCAGGTCGCGATGCGGTGGCGCCAGGACCGTGTATGACGCCTCCGCCAGTCTGGCAAGCCGACTGCCGCTCAGCAGATCGATTGCCGGCGTTTCGGTCAGGATCGCCGAATTGCCATCCTTATGGACAGCAAGGGCGCGTTCCCATGCCGTCACCGGCACCAGACTGACGATCTGGTCATCGGCGGATGCGCGGTGGAGGATCTTGAGCAGCGTCTGTTCCAGGTCGATCTTGGCGTCGCGCAGATGATGAAGCGCGGTCACCCGGCCGCTGACGCCCAGGCTGTCCCACGGCACCTCGACGATGACATCCAGATCGCTTGACTCCGCGTCGAAACGCAGGCCGTCGTCATTGACCGCGCTGCCGAACAACCAGGCGCCGCCGATCAGCCCCTGGTTGGCGACGGTCTGGCTCCATGAGGTCAGCGCCTCGACCGCCCGATCGAGCATCGGGCTTCTGATCAGCGGTGATGGTGGCGTGTCGGCGGGACCGGTCATCATGCACACTCGAACCAGGATCATGTGCGCACAATTTTAGGCGGGCCAGAGGTGCCGTCAAGCGGCCGTCACGCTGGCCCGTCACGCTGGGCGGTCAAGCCGGGTCGTCACGTCGAAACGGCAGATGATCGGCCAGCGCCTCGGTCTCGGCGTCGACCGCGGCGCGTTCCTGGTCCAGAAAGCCCTTCACCGCGCGGGCAAGGCGCGGATCGGCGATCCAGTGGGCCGAGCGGGTGGTGACCGGTTCATAGCCGCGCAGCAATTTGTGGCCGCCTTGGGCACCGGCTTCGACCCGGGCGAGGCCGCGCTCGATCGCCACATCGATCGCCTGATAATAGCAGGTCTCGAAATGCAGAAAGGGCAGGTCGACCACCGCCCCCCAGTTGCGGCCATAAAGCGCGTCGTCGCCGATCAGGTTCAGGGCGCCCGCAACCGGGCGGTCGCCGTCATAGGCCATGATCAGCACCACGCGCTCGGCCATCATCTGGCCCAGCCGGTCGAAGAAATCGCGGGTCAGATAGGCCTCGCCCCATTTGCGGTCGACCGTCGCGTGATAGAAGCGGTGAAAGGCGTCCCAGGCCTCGGCGGTGATGTCGGCGCCGGACAGGGCCCGGAAGCGCAGGCCGCTGTCGGCCACCTTCTGGCGTTCCTTGCGGATGGTCTTGCGCTTGCGGGCCGCCAGCCCCGCCAGGAAATCGTTGAAACTGCCATAGCCTCGATTATGCCAGTGGAATTGCACGTCATGGCGTTCCATGAAGCCGGCCATGGCCAGCGGTGGCATGTCGTGATCGGCGACGAAGGTGGCATGTACGCCCGACACCTCCAACGTCTCGGCCACCGCCACCAGCCCGTCGGCCAGCGCCCGGCGGATGGCCGGCGCGTCGGGGCCATCGCCCGCCAGCAGGCGCGGCCCCGGCACCGGTGTGAACGGCACAGCGGCCTGAAGCTTGGGATAATAGGCGCCGCCCGCCTGTTCATAGGCGCGCGCCCAGCTGTGGTCGAAGACGTATTCGCCCCAGGAATGCGCCTTCAGATACAGCGGCACGGCACCGACCAGCCGGCCTGTGGCGGTCGACAGGATCAGATGCCGGGGCAGCCAGCCGGTCTGTTCCGACACCGAGCCGGATTGTTCCAGCGCGTCCAGAAAGGCATGGGCGAGGAAGGGATTGCCGGGACCGGCCAGGGTGTCCCATGCGGCCGGGTCGATCTCGGCCATGCTGCCGGCGGTGGTCAGGGTCAGGCGCGTGTCCTGCTCGGTCATCGGCTCCGGTTCCGGCGTCTCGTGTTGCTTGGCGATGGATCCTCCTATACTTGGCGCCCCGGCGCCGGGGAGCAAGGCTCGACCGCGGCCGGTATTGCGCCGGCACGGCCGCGGCTGCGGACATAGACCGCGCAGAACACCAGCCCGATGCCATAAGAGGGCGCGATCGTGGCCAGGATGCGGGGCGTGCCTGCGATGGCATGGGCCGCCGCGAACACCAGCGCCAGCAGGGTGATCGGCAGCACCGCCGCCGCCAGCCGCCGCGTCAGGCCGGCCGGTGCGTCGCCCGTGGTCAGCACTGCATCCATCGCCATGGTCAGTATGGCGGTGGCGCCGAAGCTCAGCGCGAACTGCACGCCCGCGGCCCGCAGGGCCGCTGCCGGATCGGCCGTGTGGTTGGCGAAATATGCCCAACTGCCATAGATCAGCCCCGATGCGAGCCCAAGCATCAGGGCGCGCCGCGTGACGATCACGCGGCTCATGAAGCGGCGGCCCTGAGCGGTGCTGCATCCTGCGCGTCTTCGGCCGCATCGTCGCCGGCGATCTCTTCCAGAATGAAGCCGGTCAGGGCACGGACACTGGCAAAGGGGCTGACCTTGCGCGACACCGCCTTCTCGGAGGTCAGAGAGACCATCGCGCCCAGATCGTCTTCCAGCTTTTCCTCGACCGTGGTCAGGAAGTTGACCAGCCCCATGCTGTCGAACACACCACCGGTGCCGTACAGGATCAGGTCGGGGCCGGGGCCGAGATCGAAGGGTTCGTCGCGATCCTCGTTCACCTCGCCAAGTGTTGCCATGATGATGTCGTGGATCTGCCGTTCGGTTGCCTGGGCCATCGTCGGGCCTCCTTGTGGTCTGGTGGTGGGTGGTCTGGTGGTGGGTGTGGTGGCAGGTGGCCTGGTGGTGGTCATGCGGGCAGGGTTGCGGGCGCAAGCAGCGCCTCGTCGATGATGCCGGCGATCTCGGGCAGCAGCCGGTCGGCCAGCAGGTCGAAATGGCCGCCATCGACATCGATGCGGGTGAAGCGGCCGGTGGTGTGGGCGGCCCAGCGGTCGGGCCGGTGCTCGGCCGGATCGCGGCGGGCCGATATCATGGTGATGTCGCCACGGATGGCGCCGCGCGCCTGCCAGCCGGCGACGGCACGGGCATTGCGCAGCACCAACGCCTTCAGCCGTGCGATGGCAGCCCGGTTCAGCGTGGCGGCGGTCCGCCCCATGGCATCGCGGGTATCGAGGGCTCGGCGGCTGAACTCCCGCTCGAATGTCAGCGAGACCGCGTCGTCATGCGTCGGCACCGGCGCCACCGCCGTGTCCAGCAGCACCAGATCGACCCGCGCGCCGGGATGGGCGGTCTCGATCAGCCGGGCCGCCTCGAAGGCGACCATTCCGCCCAGCGAATAGCCGACCAGACGCCAGCGGCGCCGGGCCGCGCCGTCATCGGCGGCCGGATCGGGCTGGCAGGCCAGCATGCAGGCAGCGGCATGGCGGGCGAATTCCGGCAGGCCGGCGGCAGTGGCGGCCGGAAAGCGCAGGCCGATCGCCGGATGATCCAGCCGTCGGGCCAGATCCAGGAACACCGCCGGCTCGCCCGCGACCGGCGGCAGCAGGAACAGCGGCGGCCGATCGCAGGCCGGATCGCGCGGGGTCAGTGGCACCGGATCATCGGTGGCCGGGCGGCCATCGCGCGACCGCTCCAGGGCCGCGGCAAGCCCGGCAGGCGTCGGGTGCAGGAACAGTTGTTTCAGATCAGCGCGCAGGCCGGTCGCCGCCTCCACCTCGGCCAGCAGCCGCAACGCCAGCAGCGAATGACCGCCGGCCAGGAAGAAATCGCTGCCGGCATCGATATCGGCGGCATTCAGCATCTGCGCGAATACCCGGGTGATCACGGCCTCAAGCGGCGTGGCCGGGGCCAGGGCCGTGCGGGGCCCATTCAGGGCGTCGACCGGCATCGGCAGCCGGGCGGCATCCAGCTTGCCATTCGGGCGCACCGGAAGGCTGTCGACCGCGATCAGCGCCGCCGGCACCATCCAGCCGGGCAGGCGTTCGGCGACCCAGGATCTGAGGGCTGCCGCATCCAGCGCCACGCCGCCGGTGGCATACCAGCCGATCAGCCGCTGCCCGCCCGGCATGCGCACCGCCCTGACCGCCGCTTCGCGCACGGCGGGATGGCCGAGCAGGCGGTCGGCGACCTCGTCCGGCTCCACCCGCGCGCCATCGATCTTCACCTGATCGTCGGACCGGCCCAGATAGAGCATCACGCCATCGGGGGTGAGCAGCGCACGATCACCACTGTCATACCACCGGCGTCCGGTGCCGTCCGGCGCGATCGGGAAGCGCCGGGCGGTCAGATCCGGCCGGCCCAGATAGCCGCGGGCAAGCTGCACGCCGCCGATCATCAATGCGCCCGGCCGCCCCACCGCGACCGGGGCGCCGTTCGTCGGGTCGACCACATGCAGGCTGGTGTTCCAGACCGGGCGGCCGATCGGCACCAGGGTGTCCTGCGGGTCGCCGTCATGGCGACTGACGTCGATCGCGGCCTCCGTCGGGCCGTACAGGTTGATGATCCGCGCAGCCCGCCAGCGCGCCGCGACGGTGCGCACGCATTCGGGCGGCAATGCCTCGCCACTGGTGATCACCAGCCGGACGCCGGCCATGTTGGCGTCGTCGGCCGGTGTCATCGCGGCCAGCGCGGCATTCAGCGCCGACGGCACGAAATGCAGGCAGGCGACCCGGTGGCGGGCGATCAGCGCCGCCAGGGCCGCCGGGTCATGGGCGGTCAGAGCCGGGCACAGCACCATCGGCGCGCCGAAGGCCGGCGGCATCAGCATTTCCCATACCGAGACGTCGAAACTGCTGGTGGTGCGGTGCAGGACCGGCTCGTCCACGCGATGGCCCAGCGCGTGCCATTGCCAGACCAGACGATTGAGCAGGGCCCCATGCCCGATCATCACGCCCTTGGGCCGGCCGGTGGTGCCCGAGGTATAGAGCACATAGGCAAGGTCATCGCCCCCAATGGCCGGCAGGTCGGGCAGAGGCGGCGTCGCGGCGATGTCAACATCGGCGGTGTCGCCGATCACCAGGAGCGGCGCCGGCGGCGCCGTGCCCAGCTGATCGGCGAAGGTGGGCCGGTCGACGAAGGTGGGGCTGTCGATGAAGGTGGGACGGTCGGCGAAGGCTGGGCAGGTCACGATGGCCGTGGCCGACGCATCCGCGGCCAGTTCTGCCAGCCGCGCCGGTGGCAGGGCCGGATCAAGCGGCAGGAAGGCGGCGCCGGCCTTCATCACCCCGATCACGGCGGCGATCATTGCCGGGCTGCGATCGATCATCACGCCGATCACCGGCTGATCGCCGGCGGTGGCCCCGGTGTCGATCAGCCGCCGGGCGATGGCATCCGACCAGCGATCCAGCGCGCCCAGGCTGGTGACGGCGCCCGCCGCCGTGATCAGTGCCGGCGCCTGCGGGGCTGCCGCCGCCGTGGCACGGATCAGGTCGATGACGCTGGCGGCATCGTCGGCAGCCCCCGGCAGGGGGCGGGCGGTGTCGTTGAACCGGGCGATCAGCCGGGCCTCGGCCCCGGGCATCGGCGCCAACAGCATGCCAAGCGGCGTCTCGGGGGTGGCATCGGCCAAGGCATCGAGCATCGGCCCCAGGCGATCCAGGGCAGGACTTGCGCCAAGCTCACCCCAATGCGCCGCATCCATGGCCAGATCGAAATCCACCAGCCCCTCGCCGCCCAGATCGCGGACATGCAGCGACAGGGCGTATTTGTCGCCCTCATGGCTGATCGGGTGCAGCACGGTGGCGCAGCCGTCGAAACTCGGCGTGCGGGCGCGGGTTTCGAACGAGAACAGAACATCGCCCAGCATCGCGTCGCCCCCGCCGGGCCGGCGGCCAAGGGCCTTGCCGATCGCGCCCATCGGCAGGCGCTGGTGGCGGAATCCACGGCGCATCGCGGCCTGAACCCCGGCCGTGGCGGTGCCGACTGTGGCATTCGGGTCGATGGCGAGCCCCAGCGGCATCAACCGGACATAGGGCGTGATCGCGGCGCGCTCGGCGGCGGTCATCCGGTTGCGCACCGGGGTGGCCAGAACGATCGCCTCCTGGCCGGTCAGGTCATGGACCAGCAGGCCGAACAGCGTCATCAGCAGGGCCGGCATCGGCGTGCCGCAGGCCGTGGCCACCGCCTCGATCCGGCCGAACCTGTCGCGGTCGATCGACAATCGCGCCTTCAGCGACGGGCCGAAGGGCGGCCGGCGCAGGAAGGCCGCCGGCTGCATACAGGCCAGCTCGGCGGCCCAGAACGCGGCATCCGCGGCGGCTTTCGGGCTGTCGATCCACGCCAGTTCCGCAGTGGGATCGGGCAGCGGCGCCGGGTCCGGATCGGGCGAGACACCAGACCTGATCGCGTCATAGGCGCGGCGGAACCGGTCGAACAACTGCAGGCCTGCCCAGCCATCGATGATCAGGTGATGGCAGCGGAACAGCACGATCCGCCGGTGGGGGTTGATGCGGATCAACCGCATGTCGTGCATCAGCCCGCCGTCTTCGGGCCGGATCGGTTCCGCCCACAGCGCCTCGGCGCGCGCCACACCGGTCATCTCGGGCTCGGCCGTGGCCGAGATATCCTCGATATCGATGTCGAGCGCATCGGCATCGTCCGGCGGTGCCACCGCCAGCATCGGGCGATGGTCGCGCACCACCAGCCGCGCCCGCATCGCCGCGACGTCGCGACCGGCGGCGCGATAGGCCGCCCGCGCGACATCTTCATCGAACGGGCCGTCGACATGCATCTGGCCGCCGACCAGATACAACCGGTCGGGGTTGAGCGTGCGATCGAAATAGATGTCGCGCTGCGCAAGGTTCAGGTCGTGCAACTGGGCGTCGCACGGTCCGGCGTCATAAGGCATTGCGGGCCTCCTGGACACGGCAGGTCTTGGGCCGGTTGCGGGGGAGCGTCGACAAGGGCCGGATGTCAGCCGTCCTCGATCAGTTCACGCAGCAGATCCTGGCCCAGCGGCCAGACCCCGAAGCCGCTGTCGGCATTGATGTGTCCGGCGTCGCGGATCTCGACCAGATCGGCGCCCCAGGCGGCCGCGAAGGCGCGGGCGCGTTCCGGTGCCACGAACGGATCATCGGTGCTGGCCACCACCAGGGTGGGGAAGGGCAGCCGGCCCATGCCCACAGGGGCAAAGACCCTGGCCTCGTCAGGGGTGTGGTCGGGGCTGTCGACATCCGCCGGCGAGACCAGAAGGGCGGCGGCGATCCTGCCGGCGCGGGCGGATGTCTCCGCCCAGCGCACCACCATGGCGCAGGCCAGGCTGTGCGCCACCAGCACCACCGGCGACGGCGCCAACGCCACCGCCTCTTCCAATGACGCCAGCCATTCATCGGCGACCGGGTGGTCCCAGTCGCGTTGCCGGACCCACCGCCAGCCGGGGTTTTCCGCGCCCCACAGGCTCTGCCAGTGGTTGGGGCCGGACCCGCCAAGCCCCGGCACGATCACCACGGTCCGGCGCGGCACGGCATCTGCATCGGTCACGGGCATGGCATCAGACCTCGTATTCCGCACCGACGCCGTCGAAGCGCAGACGGTGCTGGACCTGGACCGGCGCATCGCTGCGGTCATAGCCTTTCAGCATCCCGGCCTCGATCAGCCGGATGATCATCTGCGACGACAGATCGGGGCCGTCATCGGCCTGCTTCAGCCGCTTGACCAGATCGCGATAGCCAACCCGCTCCGTCTTCAGGCCGGCCAGCACCGCACGATGGGCATCGGTCATCGGGTATTTCACCATCCGCCGCCCGGTGTCGTCGGCCACGAGCTGGCGTTCGACCAGTTGGAAGCTCAGCGGGTCGACCTTGAAGGTCGGCACCAGCGAGACCTCGCCGCCGGTCCATTCGAACCGGTCGATGCGGTTCAGGCTGCGGGTCAACTTGCCGATCCACTGCACGCGCTTGGCGGCCAGTTCCTCTTCCGTGAAGTCATCGGTCAATTCGGTGCGCAGATGCTGGCCCAGGCTGATCATGTTGCCCGAGCGGTTGACGAAATCGCGCAGCAATTCATCCTCGCCGGCGGTCTCGGCGGCGGCCTGACCGGTCATGCGGGCAAACCAGGCCTTGTCGCTGAACCGCTTGTCGCCCAGCCCCTGCACCCGTCGCTTCGACCAGAAGGTCGAGGCCGGCATCACCTCGGACGCATAGCTGTAGAACGAGGCCAGAAACTCGTGATACTGCGAATAGCTCTCGCGATAGGCGGCATCGTACCAGGCGTGGATGTCGTCGGCGCGGTCGGGATTGTCGAGCAGGAAGTCGATCGCGGCGCCGGCATAGACGCCCGACTGGGTGGCCAGATGCACCCCTTGCGAGAACAGCGGATCGGTGAAGCAGGCGCTGTCGCCGGCAAGGAAAGCGCGGCCGACCGACATCTTCTCGGCATTGTACGACCATTCGCGGATGATCCGCGGCTCGGCGCGGGGATCGTCCAGATCGACGATGCTCGCGACCTCGGGCGCCGATCGCAGGCACTGGTCCAGAAACGCCTGCCGGCCGGTTTCGTGGATGTCGCCGGCATTGTCGACATCGACCACGGCGCCCACCGAATAAGTGCCGTCCTTCAGCGGGATCATCCACACCCAGCCCTTCTCGAAGGTGATCGAGAAGGTGGTGCCGTCCAGGTCGCCGGTGAATTTGCGGATCGCCGGGTAATAGTTCCACACCGCCAGCGAGCGATAGAATTCGTCATAGCGGCGCAGGTTCAGTTCCCGCGCGATCAACCCGTTCTGACCGGTGGCATCGACCACATAGCTGCCGGGCAGCACGACCTCGTGATCGCCCTCCACCGTGCGGGCCCGCACCAGCACGCCGTCGCTGTGGTCGTAATCGATGGTGGTGACGGCGTGGCCCATGCGCACATCCACCCCGGCATCGCGGGCGGCATCCAGCAGCAGGCCGTCGAATTCCTGCCGATAGACCTGGATGGCATGGTCATAGATCCAGGGCTCGGGACGCGGGGTGGCGAAGGAGAAGGTCCACGGCGCCTGCCCCATGCCCCAGACGAAGGTGGCGGAGGGTTTGGAGACGAAGCCGCGTTCGTTGATGCGGTCCATCAGCCCGAGCCGGTCGAGCAGCGACAGGGTGCCGGGCAGCAGCGATTCGCCGATCTTGTAGGCGGGCTCCGATGCCCGCTCCAGCAGGATGACGTCGCGGCCGCGGCGGCGCAGGGTCAGGGCGGCAACACAGCCGGCCGGGCCGGCACCGATGATCAGGACGGGATCGGACATGGGGCGCATGGACCTCGATCGACGGGTTGCGGGATCAGCCCTCGCCGGCGGTATCGGCGGCGAGGATGGGGGCGGTGAACAGAAAGGCGGTCTTCGGCTGGTCCTTGCGGAACACGAAGGCGCCGGAGCCGACATCGGAGGCCACCGACACGCCGGCCTGGATACGGTTACGGTCACCCAGCGTCAGGCGTGGCTGGACCGAGGCGCTTATGCCGAAGAAATTATCGGCGCCGAGCGTCACATAGCCCGCCAGATGCACGCCCGATGCCAGCACGTTGTTGCAGCCCGACACGCCGTCATGACCGAAGGAGCAGCCGTAATTCATCACGGTGAACCGGCCGGGCCGCGCCTTGACGCCGACATGCGACCGCGGCCCCATCACCGATCCGGCGCCGATCGTGGCGCCCGGCATGATGGTGGCGGTGGGGTGGATGATGGTTGCCGCCGGCCAGCCGCCGCCGCCGTCACTGTCTGGAGCCTCGAACCAGCGGGCGATCAGCCGCGCGCGGATGGCGGTGTCGGCGATGCCCAGCGCGAAGAGTTCGGTGCCGTCGGGGCGATAGTCCTCCTCGCGGCCCAGCCAGCCCGGCTCGGGCGCGCCATGGCTCCGCCATGCCTGGTCCGAGACGTCGAGGAAGCCACGCAACCGGAAGCCGGCATCGGCGGCATAGGCCGCGACCTCCTGGGCGAAGCCGCCCGACCCGAAGATCACCAGATCGGTCATGACGCCTCCCGCGCGATCAGCTTCTTGAACCGGGCCGAATAGGGAATGTCGGTGACCACCTTCACCCGCACCGGCACCTTGAACGCGTCCAGACGGCTGCGGGCATGGGCCTTGACCGCCTTGACCAGATCGGGGCCGCCATCATTGCCGGCCGGCACGACCTCGGCCCAGACGCTCTGGCCGGTGATGGCGTTGGGCTGGCCGAAGACCTTGCAGTCGGCCACCAGACCCGATGCCATCAGCACGCCTTCCACCTCGGCCGGAAACACCTTCTCGCCGCCGACATTGATGATCTCCTTGGCGCGGCCCTTCACCTTCAGGAAGCCGTCGCCGGCCTCCTCCACCAGATCGCCGGTGCGGAACCAGCCGTCATCGGTGAAGGCCTCCATGCTGTGGTTCAGATAGCCCAGGATCCGCCGCCGGCTGCGCAGCCACAATTCGCCATCCACCACCCGGTGTTCGACCGCGTCATCGTCGAAGCGCATCAGCAGGCTGTCGGATGCCTTGCTGACGGTGGACACGATGCCGGTCTCGGAGGTGCCGAAGGTCTGTAGCAGCCGCGCCCGTGGCAGCCGGCCGCGCAGCAAGGCCAGCAACCCGTCGGGCATCGGTTCGGTGCCATAGGTGATCATCCGCAGGCATGACAGATCGTGGCGTGCGGCAACCCCGCTCATCAGCATCAGGTTCAGGAAGGTGGGCGAGGCCGGCAGCACGCCGACCCGGTGGGCGGCGATCGCGGCCGCGACACCGTCGGGCGTGCGGGCAGCGGGCAGAACCAGCGTGGTGCCCTGGGCGAGACTTGCGAAGATGGTGTTGATGCCGCCGATATGGTCGAACATCAGGAACAGCAGCAGCCGCACCGATTTGGCGCGCGGATCGCCGGCGATATAGCTGTCGGTCAGCCGGTCCAGATCGTGGAGCATCGCCTTCGGCCGGCCGGTGGTGCCGCTGCTGAACAGGATCAGCCCGGCACGACCGCTGGCCGCAAGCGCCGCCACCAGCGGCGCCGGGGCCTCGCCGGATGGCGGCAGCGCCTGCGGCTGGTGCCTGTCTTCCGGCGCCAGCCGCCAGCCTGCGCCGGCCAGTGCCGCCTTGTCGGCTCGTTCCGCCGCCACGGTCGAGGTATCGAGCGCCGTCACCGCCCCCAGGCTTTGCAGGGCCAGCAGCAGGGCCAGCGTGCCGGCCGCCGCCTCGCCATCCAGCTTCGCCACGGCACCGGGGCCGATGCCGGCGGCGGCAAGCTTGTGGCGGGCTTGATCGGCGGCGTCGGCCAGATCGGCGAAGCTGGTCTCGATACCGGTCGCGGCATCGATCAGCGCCACGCGCGGTCCCAGCGCGCGCAACCGGTCCAGGAAGCGATCGGCGGCGTCAGTCATGCGAACACCCCTCCCAGATAGATGACCTGGCCGGTCACCATGGCGGCCCCCGGTGCGGCCAGGAAATCGATCACCCGCACCACCTCGTCCATGGCGGCCAGACGCGGCACCGCCTGGGCCGCAAGCAGCCGGTCGATGGTCTCGGCCGGCACGGTGCGGGTCAGGCGGGTGCGCACCGGCCCCGGACCGACGGCATTGACGGTGATGCCCTGCGGCGCCAGTTCGCGGGCCAGGGTGCCGGTCAGGCTTTCGACCGCGGCCTTCGACGCGGCATAGGCGGCGGCACCCGCCAGCCGCAGCGGCACGGCGACGCTGGTCAGATTGATGATCCGGCCACCGGCTGGCGGCGATCCGGTATCGGCGGCATCGATGTCGTCTTGTGCATCCTTCCGTCGCGCCTCGGGCCGCATCAGGCGGGCGGCTTCCCGCGCGCAGACGAAGCTGCCGACGACATTGGTGCGCAGCATGGCGTCCAGCGTCGCCGCCGGGGTCAGCAGGGCATGGTTCATCGATGCGATACCGGCGGCGTTGACCAGCACGTCGATCCGGCCATGGGTGCGGCGGATGCGGCCGCACATCGCCTTCACCGCCGCCTCGTCGGCCACATCCAGCGTATGATGGTGATAGGCGGCATGATCGATGCCGGCATCACCGCGCGTGCAGCCATGAACGATGTCGCCCGCGCCCAGAAAATGCAGGGCCGCGCCGCGACCGATGCCCTTGCTGGCACCGGTGACCAGCACGATCCGCGATGGCGCGGCCGTGCAGGATGCGGGTATGGGCGACATGGCCTCTCCCTCTGTCATCGGCCGTCACGGCCGACACAGGGTCGCCTGCCCCACAGTGCTGCGCAGAATGTCCTCATCGGAGAGTCGTCCTGATGAACAAATTACCTATGGTTGCATTTTTCGACGGAGTCTCGACGCCATTGCCGTCGCGTCAAAACGACGGTGCAAAGCGTCGCCGGCTGTGGCGCGGGGGCAGGCGGCGCCGGGGTGCCCGGTCATGCATGGAGTGGGTGGATCCGGCACGCTGGGGGCGACGCGGGCACGGATCTGAAACGTCAGGGTTATGTCTTCCCAAGTATCTCCCGCCCCGCGGAATCTTCAACATTATTCTGGGTTGATGAGATTGGTGAATACAAACCAAAAGCGATCGCATCCCGGCTGCGACGATCCGGTGGCCGCCGCCTCAGGGCCGGTTCTGCTTGTCCGACCGCCGGACCGGGCCTTTGGGGCCATCGGGGCCAGGATGAGAGCCGGTGGCGGCATCGGCGCAGATCTGCCGCAGGGCCTGCCAGCCGGCATCATCCAGAAGGGCCGGTCCTGATGACAGCGTCTGGGCGGTGCCGGGCGCCGCTGCCAGCCGGTCGAGCCGTTCGACACTGACCGGGTGGCTGTCAAGGATCGTCCCCCGGCTGTCGCTGCCGGTGATGCGCACCAGCAAGTCGCCGAAGGCGGCGGGCGGACGCCCCAGGGCGGTGACGGTGGCGGCGGCGAAATCATCGGCCACGCGCTCGGCATCGCGCGACTGCGCGGCATCGAGCAGGGCGTTGGCCGCGAAGATGATCGCGGCGCCACCGGTGACGTCGCCGAACAGCAGGCCGATCAGAAACGAGGTGCCGCCGGCCCGGATCACCGTGCGCAGGCCGTCGCGATTGTGGACATGGCCCATCTCGTGGGCGATCAGCCCGGCCAGTTCATCCGGGGTTTCCGCTTTGCGCAACAGGCCGTCGAAAACATAGATCCGCCCGCCGGGCAGGGTTACCGCATTGGCGACCGGCGATGACAGCACCAGCACCTCGACCGGGCGGGCGATGCCGCCGGCCGTGCCGAGCGCCTCCACCATCCGCGCCAGGGCCGCCGCGCCATCGGGGCGGGTGCAGACCCGGCCGCCGAGCATGGCGCGCAGCCGTGTGTCGGTGGCATCGCCCAGGCGCTGTTCCACGCTCAACGGCACCAGCGGCGCCAGCCGGCCGGCGGCGAAGGGGATGCCATAGAGGACAAGGGCCAGGATCGACACACAGGCCGCCAGCGACCAGCCGACGATCTGGCGGGCGCGGCCATGGCCACGACCCGCGTCGCGCCCCGACGCCGGCAGGCGGGCGAGCAGGCTGGCCGCCAGGGCCTCGTCGGCGATCTCCAGCCGGGCCAGTGGCGGGCCCGACAGGCAGCGCAGGCGCAGCCGGCCATCGCCGTCGGCACGCCGGATGTCGCCATACGCCCAGCGCGCGATGGTGACGCCGTCTTCCTCCATCGCCAGATCGGGGCCCGTGACAAGCCGCACCGGATGCCTGCGGTTCGAGGCGCCGTCGTAGAAAACCGCCGGCGGCCGATCCGCCTGGTCGGGAGGCATCAGATCCCGCCCAGATTGAGGTCGAACCCGCCGGCAAAGCCTTCGCCCAGCGCATCGGCGGCGCTGCCCTGGCCGGTGACGCCATCGGCGGCCGACAGACCATGGATGGCGGTGGTCTCGGCGATCCGCGCCCAGATATCGCGGGTCAGATAGATCCGGATCACCACCCCCAACCCCAGCACCATCAGCAGATAGCCGATGGCGATGCCGGCCACCACCAGCGGGTGCTGAAATGCCATGGCATAATCAGGCGTGCCTCCCGGCACCGGCGCCGTCGCCAGCGCGGCGGCAATACCCAGCACACCGCCGAGCCACAGGCCCATCATCACCGCCAGCAGCACGGCCCAGCCGGTGGCCTTCCAATAGCAGCCGAACAGGCTGTCGCGGTCCAGATAGCTGTGAAAGCGCACCGCGCCGAAGCGGATGTTCGACACCCACCACTGCCACAGGATCGCGCGGAAAGCGGCCACCAGGAACGGGATGGGAATGATCAGCAGCACGCCGGGGATTGCCAGCAGCCATAAGGGCCAGCCCCGCCGGAACAGGGCGCCGCCGGTGCCGTCGAAGGCGCCCGCCAGCGTGCCATAGGCGGTGTGGCGCATCTTATAGCGTTCCAGCGCCGCCTGCCGCCATGGCAGCGCCAGCCCCAGGCTGATCACCACCAGCAGATCCCAGGCCACCATCCGCAGCGCATAGCCGATCCCCGATCCGGTCATCGAGGCGCGCAGGCCCCGCCAGACCGTGCGGGTGACCCGATAGCGCCGCGACCGATAGGCGGCGAAGCCCGCGAACACATACAGCACAAGCACCAGCGGCAGGCCGGCGAAGGCCTGCAGCCGTGTCGCCTCAAGCCCGATCAGGAAATAGGCCAGATAGACCGGCACCAGGATGGCGGTGGCGACCAGAAAGCCGATCAGCAGCTCGCGCGCCCGGCCGACATATTCCAGCGGGTCGCCATCGATCAGGGTATGCGACCACAGATGCCGGCGGATATCGGTGGCCAGCCAGAACCGATAGAAGCCGGCGGTCAGCAGTTCGAGCAGCGCCCCGCGCATCACCAGCCGCCGGAAGGTCGGGCGCCGGCCATGGAACCGCACCCAGCGGGCCGGTTCCGGGGCTGCCGGTTCCGGGGCTGTCGGTGCCAGGGCGGTGACTGCCAGGGCGGTGACTGCCAGGGCGGGCTGGTCCATCGAGGACACTCCGTCTGATCGCGGATCGCCGGCGGTCAGGCGGGCGACAGACCATCGCACCTCATGAACGGCCTGATCCGGTCATAACGGAAGATGTGACGACACGCAACTCAGGCGTTCATGGCGCCACATGTCAATCACTCTGTCGTCGGCGGCCACTCTGTCGTTGGCGGCTCAGGCCAGGGGGCCATAGGCCGAGATGTCGCGCGGGTCGGTCTTCACATGCACCAGCGCCGGGCCGTCATGGGCAAGTGCCGCGCGGAATGCCCCGGCGAAATCCTCCGTCCGCTCCACCGTGAAGCCGGCGGCGCCATAGGCGCGGGCCAGCATCGCGAAATCGGGCCGCGACAGCACCACGCCATGGTCGCGCCCACGGCCGATGCGGCGGGTCTGGTGCATCAGAATGGTGCCATAGACGCCATTGTCGACCACGATTACCTTGACCGGCAGCCGTTCCAGCACGGCGGTGGCCAGTTCCTGGCCGGTCATCATGAAGCCGCCATCGCCGGCGAACACCACCACCGGGCGCCGGTCATCGGCCGCCGCCGCCCCCAGCCCGGCGGGCAGGCCATAGCCCATGGCGCCGGCCTGGGTGGCGAACTGCGTGTCGGGACGGGTGAACGGCCAGTAGCGATGCACGAAGCCCGCGAAATTGCCGGCATCGATCGCGACCGCCGCATCGGGGCCGGCGATGCTGGCTGTGGTCATCACGACCGCCGCCATGTCCACGGCGCCCAGCACCGGGCGCACCGGATCGGCGGCGAAACGCGTGACCTCGCCATGGATGGCATCACGCCAGTTGATCCGGTCGGCCGGCGGGATGGTATCGGCCAGCCGGTCGGACAGCGCATCCAGGCTGGCCGTGACGTCGCCCACCAGCAGATGCGCGGGCAGATGGGGGTTTCGTCCGGCGGCGCGGGCGATCGCATCCGCATCGGGATAGAGATGGATCACGGTCTGATCGGCGGCCGGCATCGTCCAGCCCTCGGTGGTCACGTCGTCCAGCCGGCTGCCGGCGATCAGGATCAGATCGGCTTCGGCGAAGGCACGCTTCTGGGCCGGGCTGCGGCCCAGTCCCAGATGCCCGAACCACGCCGGATGATCGGCCGGCACCAGATCCTGGCGGCGGAAGGCGGTGGCAAGCCCGGCGCCGGTCAATCGGGCCAGCCGGTCCAGCGCGCCATGGGCGCGGTCGAAGGCCGCGATCTCGCCGCCGATGATGATCGGGCGCGCCGCCTGCGACAGCGCCTCGGCGGCGGCGATCACCGCCGCCGCACCCGGCAGGCCGGCGGCGGCGCGCAGATGCGCCAGATCCAGCGCATGGGCGGCGATGCCGTGGCTGATATCGGGCACGGTGGCGGCGGCATCCCCGGTCAGCACGCCCTCGGTCACGTCTTCCGGCAGGACCAGGATCACCGGGCCGGGGCGGCCGGCCATGGCGATGCGCAGGGCGCGCGCGGTGGCGCCGGCACAGTCGGCGGCGGCGCGCGGCTCGATCACCGCCTTGACCGCCTGGCCGAACATGGCGGTGTAGTCGACCTCCTGGAACGCCTCCAGCCCGTATTCGGCGGTGGCGATCTGGCCCACCATCAGCACCAGGGGCGTTGAATCCTGCGCCGCCACATGCACGCCATGGGCCGCGTTGCTGGCGCCGGGGCCACGGGTGACCATGGCAATGCCCGGCAGGCGCCGTGCCCGCGCCCAGGCTTCGGCGGCACAGGCAGCGCCGGTCTCGTGGCGATGGACCAGCAGGCGGATCCGGTCGTCATGCACCCGCAACCCTTCCAGCACCGCCAGATAGCTTTCGCCCGGCACGCAGAACGCGGTGTCGATGCCATGGGCGATCAGCGTGCGGATGATGGCCTCGCCGCCGGTGATGGTGGCGGCGGTCGCGTCAGTGGTGGTGGCGGTGGTCATGGGGCGGGGGTCTCCGGGGCGGCGGGGGATGCCTCAAAGCAGAACCGCCGCAAACCCCGGGGAGAGATTTGCGGCGGCATCAGGTCCGGATCAGGCGATCTCGGCGACGATCTCGACTTCCGTCGTCACGTCCAGGGGCAGTTCGTTCACCCCCACGGCCGAGCGGGCATGTTTGCCCGCGTCGCCGAAGATCTCGACCAGCACGTCGGAGGCGCCGTTGCCGACCTTGGGCTGATCGTTGAAGCCGGCGGCCGAGGAGACGAAGATCACGACCTTCACGATCCGCTTCACACGGTCGAGGTCGCCACCGCAGGCGGCCTTCAACTGGGCGATGCAGTTCAGCGCGCACAGCCGCGCCGAGGCGACGCCATCCTCGATCGAGCGTTCGGCGCCGAGCTTGCCCTTCCAGGCAACCGCGCCATCGGCGACCGGCACCTGGCCGGAGGTGTAGACGAGATTGCCGGTCACGGCGTATGGCACGTAATTCGCGACGGGGACGGCGGGCACCGGCAGGGTGATGCCCAGTTCTGCGAGACGCGCCTCGATCTTGCCCGACATTGCGCTGCTTGCTCCTATCAGTCGTGGATGAGGCCGGTCAGCGTCAGTCAGGCGCCGGGCCGGCCGGCCGCGCCGGCGGTCAGCCGGATCGCGACATTCTTGGTCTGGACATAGCCGAGCAGGGCTTCGACACCCTTTTCGCGACCATAACCCGACCGCTTCATACCGCCGAACGGCGTTTCGATGCCACCGGCAAACCACTCATTCACGAACACCTGACCGGCCACCAGACGCTCGGCCACCAGATGCGCGCGGGCCAGATCGCGGGTATAGACACCGGCACACAGACCGTAATCGGTGCCGTTGGCGATGGCGAGCGCTTCTTCGGCATCGTCGAAGGGCAGGATGGTCAGCACCGGGCCGAACACTTCCTGCTGGGCGATTTCCGAATCCGGCGTCGCATCGGCCAGCACGGTGGGGGCCATGAAATAGCCCGGACGCTCGATCCGCCGGCCGCCGGCGACGGCGCGGGCACCGTCCTGCACCGCGCGCAGGCACATGGCCTCGATCTTGTCGCGCTGGCCGTCGGAGATCACCGGGGTCAGTTCGCTGTCGTCGATGCCGGGGCCGACCGTCAGCGCGCCGGCGGCGGCGCCCATCCGCTCCACCACCTGATCATAGACCGCGCGTTCCACCACCAACCGGGCCGAGGCCGAGCAGACCTGCCCGGCATTGGTGAAGATGCCGCCGCGGGTGGAGGCGATCACCTGATCGATATCGGCATCCTTGAACACCACCCCGGCCGATTTGCCGCCAAGCTCCATCACCGCCGGCACCACCCGGTCGGCCAGCGCGTGCAGGATGCGGCTGCCGGTGGCGACCGAGCCGGTGAACACCAGATGGTCGATATCGCCATGGCCGGCCAGTGCTGCCCCCGCCTCGTGGCCATAGCCGGTCAGGATGTTGACCACACCCGCCGGCACGCCGGCGTCATGAACGGCCTCGGCCAGCGCCGCCAGCGACAGCGCCGACAGTTCCGGGGTTTTCATCACCACGGTGTTGCCGGTGGCAAGCGCGCAGGCGATGGAGCGCGCGCCGATCTGCAACGGGAAATTCCACGGCACGATCTGCGCCGACACGCCGAATGGCGCATGGACGGTGTAGTCGATATAATCGGGGCCGAGCGGGATCGACTTGCCTTCCAGCTTATCGGCGAGCCCGGCGTAATACTCGAAATAGCGGGCGGCGGCGCCGACATCGCCGCGGGCCGAGGAAATCCGCTTGCCGTTGTCGAGGGTCTCGACCAGGGCGATCTGTTCCGTGCGCTCCAGCAGGATGCGGGCGATGCGGTGCATCAGGCGCGACCGCTCCACCGGCTTCATGGTCAACAGCCGCCGGGCGTTGAAGGCGCGGCGGGCGGCAGCCACCGCCATGTCGACATCGGCGGCCCTGGCGCAGGCGATGTCGGCGATAACCTCGCCGGTCGCGGGGTTGACCACGGGGATGCGGCTGCCATCCAGGCTGTCGACGAAGCGGCCGTCGATATAATGCTGCCAGCTCCGCTTGATCTCGGTCGAACCGGTCATGGGCTTTCTGATGCCTCCCTGATGATGTCGACGCCCGGGGGTCCGGCGGTCATGCGGGGCGGGCATGCGGGGACGGGCGAAGGCGGCAGCATGCCAGCCCCGACCGGCGCAGACAACGTCCGCAAACAGCGATGCCGACAGAATTCCACCGGCCGTCCACTCAGGGGCGCCGGCCCGTCCATTACCGGGGACGGTGACGATCCGCCGCAGCGCGGCGGGTGCGGTTGGTCGCGGCGACGGTGGCGATCGTCACGCAATCAGGCGAAGATCAGATCCGACATGCGCTCCACCCATCCCATCAGCGACGGGACCATACAGCCGATATGCTCAGAATCGCCAACCGCACATTCGACGACATCCGCACCGGCGATGACGCGGTGCTGGTCCACGAAGCCGGCGCGTCGCTGGTCGACCGCCTGGGCACGATGGCGCTGGACATCGACCCCGCCCATGTCGACCCCGCCCTTGCCGCCGATGCCGGCTTCAGGGGCACGACGGCGCTGGGGGCCCTGCCGGGCCTGCTGATCGACCTGCTGATCGCGGCCGAACTGCCGGGGCCCGGTGCCGAGGTGCTGACCTCGCGGCTCGACCGGCTGTGCCCGGTGGTGGCGGGTGAAACCCTGACCGCGCGGGTGGTGGTGACCGCCATTGCCGCCGACCGCCGTCTGACGCTGGCCTGTACCGTCTCGGGCGCCGGCGGCCGGATGGTGGCCGAAGGTCACGCCGAGGTGCGGGCAGGGGCGGTCCGGGTCGACCGTCCCTATGTCATGGCGCCGGGGGCGGCGATCGCGGCCGCGGTGGCGGCGGCGCCCGAGAACCGGCCGGTCTATCGCCATCTGCTGGCGATGACCGCCGAGCTGCCGCCGATCGCGACCGCCGTGATCCATCCGGTCGATACCAATTCGATTGAAGGCGCGCTGGATGCGGCGGCGGTCGGGTTGATCCTGCCGATCCTGGTCGGCCCCGAAGCGAAGATCAGGGCCGCGGCCGAGGCCTGCGGCCGCAGCCTGGCCGGCATCCGGATCATCGATCAGCCCCACAGCCATGCCGCGGCCGAGCGCGCGGTTCTGCTGGTGCGCGAGGGCGAGGCGGCGGCGCTGATGAAGGGCGCGCTGCACACCGACGAAGTGATGTCGGCGGCGGTCGACAAGGCGTGTGGCCTGCGCACCGCGCGGCGGATGAGCCATGTCTTCGCTCTGGACGTGCCGGCCTATCCCAAGCCGCTGTTCGTCACCGACGCGGCGATCAACATCTATCCCAACCTGGATGCCAAGCGCGACATCGTCCAGAACGCCATCGATCTGGTCAGGGCACTCGGCACCGACCGGCCCAAGGTCGCGATCCTGTCGGCGATCGAAACCGTCTATCCGCCGATCGCCTCGACCGTCGAGGCGGCGGCGCTGTGCAAGATGGCCGATCGCGGCCAGATCACCGGCGGTGTGCTCGACGGTCCGCTCGCCTTCGACAATGCGGTCTCGAAAGCGGCGGCCCGCGCCAAGGGCATCGTCTCGGAGGTGGCCGGCGATGCCGACATCTTGGTCACCCCCGATCTTGAGGCCGGCAACATGGTCGCCAAACAGCTGATCCATCTGGCCGGGGCCGAGGCGGCCGGGCTGGTGCTTGGCGCGCGGGTGCCGATCATGCTGACCAGCCGCGCCGACGGCCCGGCCGCCCGGCTGGCCTCGGCGGCACTCGCCCAGATCTTCGTTCATCGTGGAGCACGGCCATGACCGCGACGCCCGCCAACCGGTCATCCGCCGATCAGGTATCCGCCAATCAGGCATCCCCCACGGAACGGCTGATCATCACCGTCAATGCCGGCTCGTCGAGCCTGAAATTCGGCGTGGTGCAGATGTCGGACATGGTCGAGATCGGCCGTGCCGAGGTGGAGATGATCGGCACGCTGAAGGGGCCGTCGGCCAATGGCCGCGGCGTGCATCTCGACGATATCGGCAACCCGCCCGAAGGATTGGCCGACCATGCCGGGCTCACCGCCTGGGCGCTGGGGCGGATCACCGACATCGTCCATCATCTGGGCGAGGTGGTGGCGGTGGGCCATCGCGTGGTCCATGGCGGTGCCAGCTTCTCGGCGCCGGTGCTGATCGACGATGCGGTGATCGAGGCGCTGAGCCGGCTGACGGCCCTGGCGCCCAATCATCAGCCGCATAATCTGTCGGGCATCGCCGCCACCCGCCGACTGTGGCCGGATCTGCCGCAGGTCGCCTGTTTCGACACCGCCTTTCACCGCACGCAACCTCGCCTGGCCCAGTTGATGCCGATCCCGCGTGAGCTGTCGGATGACGGCATCCTGCGCTATGGCTTCCACGGCCTGTCCTATACCCACATCGCCTCGGTCCTGCCCGACTATGCGGGCGACCGTGCCGACGGCCGGGTGATCGTGGCGCATCTGGGGCACGGCGCCAGCCTGTGCGGCATGCAGGGGCGGCGGTCGGTGGCGACCACCATGGGGTTCACGGCACTCGATGGCCTGATGATGGGCAAGCGTGCCGGCAGCATCGATCCGGGGGTGGTGCTGCACCTGATCCGCGACCGCGGCATGAGCGCCGCCGAAGTCGACCGGATGCTGAATGCCCGGTCGGGGCTGCTGGGCGTGTCGGGGATTTCCGCCGATATGCGGGTGCTGGAGGCATCGGACGATCCGAAGGCCGAGGAGGCGATGGCGCTGTTCGCCTATCGCGCCGCGCGCGAGGCGGGGTCGATCGCCGTGGTGCTGGGCGGATTGGACGTGCTGGTCTTCACCGCCGGCATCGGCCGCCACTCGGCGCAGATGCGGGCGCGGATCGCCGGATATCTGGCATTCATGGGGGCGGTGATCGACCCGGCGGCCAATGCGGCCCATGGCCCGGTGATTTCGGCACCCGACAGCCGGGTTCTGGTCCTGGCCCTGGACACCGATGAAGAGGCGGTGATCGCGCGCGAGACCGCGCGTCTCGTGTTTGCATGAGCCATTCGGCCCGGAATCCGTTTGGCGACATGATGTTGAGGCGATACAAACAGGACGGCGCGACCACCCGCATTGAAAGACGGCTCCCTTGAGGCTCAAGATCGACGTATCCCCCGGCGAGGTGATCGACAAGCTGGTCATCCTGTCGATCAAGGCGGCGCATATCGATGCGGCCGACAAGCTGGCGCATGTCCGGCGCGAGATGGCGGCGCTGGAGGAGGTGGTGGGGCCGGTGATCCGGGGCCACGACGCCCTGCCGCCCCTGATCGCCGAACTGCGCGAGATCAACCAGGCGCTTTGGGACATCGAGGATGCCTTGCGCGTGCATGAGCATGAGGCCGATTTCGGTCCTGACTTCATCGCCCGTGCCCGCCTGGTCTACCAGACCAATGACCGCAGGGCGGCGGTGAAGGCGAAGATCAACGATCTGCTCGGCAGCGATATCGCCGAGCAGAAGGCCTATTCGGTCTGACGCCCAGAATGGCGCAGTTGTTCATCGGCCCGACCCGGCTTGGCGACGCGATCCTGGTCAGCGGCGTGCTCGCCTGGATGCGGGATGATGCCCCCGACAGCCCCATCACCATCGCCTGCGGTCCGCAGGCGGCACTGGCCTTCAGCGGCTGGCAGGGCGTCGAGGCCATGCATGTCGTCCACAAGCGCCCGCATCACCGCCACTGGCTCGATCTCTGGCAGAAGACGCGTAACCGGCGCTGGCGTCGGATTGTGGATCTCAGGCGGTCGGCCCTGCCCTGGTTGCTGCGGGCGGATGCGCGCTATCGGATTCCGCCGGGCCTGCCGGGCGAGCATCGCGTGATCCAGGCGGCGCGAACCCTGGGTCTGCCACCCCAGATGCCGCGGATCGACCTCGCGGCGGCAGAGCGTGCCCATGCCCGGCGCGATCTGCCGGACGGTGTACCGGCACTTGCCATCGGCCCCGGCGCCAGCCAGATCTTCAAGACCTGGCCGGTTGAGCGGTTCGCGGCCGTGGCGGACCGGCTGCTGTCGATGGGGGGGCCGCTGGCCGGCGGACGGCTGGTGCTGCTGGGCAGCGACGCCGAGCGTCGGGACGCGGCGGCATTGTTCAAGCTGGTGCCGGCCGACCGGCTGGTCGACGGCTTCGGTCTGGATATCCCGGCCTCGGCGGCGTTGCTTGAACGATCGGCGCTGTTCATCGGCAATGACTCGGCGATGATGCATCTGGCGGTCGCGGCTGGAACCCGCACCGTCGGCCTGTTCGGGCCGACCCGGGATGACCATTACGGCCCCTGGGGGCCGAAAGGACTGGTCGTGCGCACGCCGGAGAGCGAGGAGGCCCTTCAGGCCCGACTTGCCGCCGAGGGTGGAGGCGGGTCGTTGATGGCGTCGCTGACTGTCGAGGCTGTTTGCGATGCGGTTCTGCGGCGCTGGCCTGATCTGTCGGCCGGCGCGCATCTGGCCTGACGGATGCATGCCGCGATACACCCGGTTGCCTGAGGCGCGACGCGATCCCGCGGGCGTCAATCGCAGGGCAACGAGTTCAGGTTAACGCGGTGATCGGAATCTCTGGCGCACGATAGTTTGGCGTGATTCAACAGGCTTCCACAG